>DATCLP010000662.1:0-5749 GCA_036563855.1 Steroidobacteraceae bacterium
ACCCCTCGCAGCGCAGTGCGCTCGAAGCCTACGGATCGATCGTGAGCGTTCCGATTCCGACGATCGAACGGCTCGGCGGAGGCAGCGTCCGCTGCATGCTCGCGGAGGTGTTTCTGCCGCGGGAATAGGGAAAGGGGAAAAGGGAAAGCAACGCTGCCGTCACGCGTTCGCCGCGGCCCTGAGATTGGGCGGTCGCTCGCTTCCTGGCTGCGAATCCGGGAGAATTCGCGCCCTATGCTCGAGCTCGGCTTCAAATCCCTGTTGGCATACTTGATCGGCTCTCTGATCGGCGGCCTGATCGTGGGACGGCTCAAAGGAGGCGTCGATATTCGCACGCTCGGCAGCGGTAATGCCGGTGGCACGAATGCGCTGCGCACCCAAGGATTTGCGTTCGCCGTTTGGGTCATGCTGATCGACGTCTCCAAAGGGTGGCTGGCGACCGCCGTGCTTCCAGGCACGGATATCCCGGCGATAGGCATCGACGAGGGGATCGGTCGGGACTGGTTGACGGTCGCGTGCGCGACGGGTGCGGTACTTGGGCACGTCTATCCGGTGTGGTACGGGTTCCGAGGCGGCAAGGGAGCCGCGACGCTCATCGGCGTGTTGATCGGCATTGGACCATACGCTCTGTTGCCTGTGTTGGGTGTGTGGCTGCTGGTCGTGATGTTGAGCGGGTTCGTCGGGCTCGCCACGATGATTGCGGTCGCTGCATTTCCGGCGTATCTCGTGATCGCGGTCGATGAATACTCGCGCGCCTATCTCGTCTTCGGTCTCGCGATGATTGCGTTCGTCTGCTACACCCACCGAACGAATATCGAGCGCATGCTGGTCGGGACGGAAAATCGTGCGCAGCGCCTTTGGATTTTGCGTCCGCGCTAGTTGCAAGACTCGCGCGGCGAGTGCGGCGGGGAGGCGGGCTTACGTCGATTCGACGGGTGCATCGCACAACGATGAACGAGTAAACGAATGGCTCGCGATCCTATGACACGTGGGGAGTCTCGCCGCCACCGGCTGCTAGCGCTGCTGAGCGATGGCGAGTTTCACTCGGGCGAAAGACTGGCCAAGCGCCTTCGCATCTCGCGCGGCGGCGTCTGGAAAATCGTCAGCTCGTTGCGCGAGCTCGGGATCGACGTGCAATCGGTGCCGCGGCAAGGCTATAAGCTGCCGCGCGCCATCGATTTGTACGATCGCTCGGCAATCCTTGCAGCAACTTCTGCCGAGGCTCAGGCGGCACTGATGCGCGCTGATGTCCTGCTCACGGTGGATTCGACGAACCGCTTCATCGCCGATATCGAGGATGAGCTCGAACCGGGGCGTGTGCAGCTTTGTGTTGCCGAGCTGCAAACCGCAGGGCGAGGACGTCGCGGACGGAGTTGGATGGCGCCATTCGGATCGGGCATCTGTATGTCGGTCGGTTGGCGGTTTGCAGAAGCGCCGCCGGCGTTCTCGGCGCTGAGTCTCGCGGTCGGCGTTGCGGTCGTTACTGCGTTGAAGAAGCTCGGCGCTGCTGAGCTTGGGCTCAAATGGCCGAACGATCTCGTGTGGAGCGGTCGCAAGCTCGGCGGTATTCTGATCGAAATGCGTGGCGAATCCGCGGGACCGGCGCACGTCGTGATCGGCATCGGGATCAATGTGCGCATGCCGACCGTCATTCGCTTGTTATTGGCCGAGCAACAAGCCGCACTGATTTCCGATCTCTATGAAATCATGCGCGAGCGTACGCCGGATCGGAACCGGATCGTCGGCGCAGTTCTGAGCGAGCTGGTGACGACGCTGAAAATTTTCGCGCAGGAGGGCTTCGCGCCGTTTCACGCTACGTGGCGCGAGCTCGATGTTCTCGTGGACGCGCCCGTCAAGGTCATGAACGGCGCGCAAACGACGCTCGGCACCGCGCGAGGCGTCGACGTCGACGGCACGTTGCTCGTCGATGTGGACGGGGAGCTGCAAAGATTTGCGTCGGGCGATGTAACGCTTCGCAGGCGGTAGGCTATAGGCTGTAGGTGGCGCGCCGCCGGGCAGCGCGGTTCACGAATCACCGATCACTAAGCCGGGTCACGAGTCACCAGTCACGAGTCACGACCAGTCTCTACTCACTACTCACCACTACGCCATGCTCCTTCTCATCGACATCGGCAATACGCGCATCAAATGGGCGATGTCGAACGGCGATGCGATCGAACCGCCGCAGGCGGCGATGCATGCCGACTGGGATAACGAGGAGTGCATGCGTGCCTTCAACGCGCTTCCGCGTCCTGCTGGCGTCTGGGTGAGCAACGTAGGCGGCGAGCGGATCGGGACGATCGTGCGAGAGTGCGCACGCACGTGCTGGGGGATCGAGCCGCACTTCGTGCAATCGACGCGCGAGGCGGCCGGGGTTCGCAATGCTTATACCGACGTATGGAAGCTCGGCGTCGATCGTTGGCTCGCGATGATTGCTGCTTATGCGGAGTACAGGCGCGCCGTATGCGTCGTCGGCATCGGCACAGCAGCGACGTTCGATGCGGTGGATGCCGGCGGCCGGCATCTCGGCGGGCTGATCGTTCCTGGGCCCCGTCTAATGGTCAGCAGTTTGCTCGAGAACACGAGCGGGATTGCGGTGCGCGCGGTCAGCGGTTCGACGGGGCCGGATCTGTTCGCCGACAACACGCTCGGAGCCATCGAACAAGGCGCAGTGCATGCCGTGGCTGCGCTCGCCGAGCGAATGGTCGACCGGATGGGCGAGCTCGGCCATCGGCCGCAGCTCATCTTGACGGGTGGTGCCAGCGCAGAAGTCGCCCCGCTTATTCGCCGCTCGCACGTCGTCTCGGCCGATCTCGTGTTGAGGGGCCTGTCGATTCTTGCGCAGGAAAGTGTATAGCGCGTAACACTGCGTCACCATTGTCGGCGGGCGGAGTCAACCCGGTCAGCGCTGCGCTGTCGGCTAGAATGAAGATGTCGTGGTGGATTCGTGCAGGAGTGCCCATGATCCACAAGAAGCGTACGCTTGCAGTCGCGTTGATCGCTGTTGTGCCCGTTGTCTCGGCCGCCGACATCAATGCCGGGCGGGCCGTCGCGCAGGCAAAATGCGCTCAATGTCATGCACCGCGCGATTGGGAAGGGGAAAGCGCCGCTTCGCTCGAAGAGATCATCCGGGATATCGTCGCCGGCAAGGTCAAGCACCGGACGAAGATCGACTTGACGTCCGAGGAGATTGCGAACATCGCGGCGTACTGGAGCGCCGGAAAGAGTTGATAGTGGATAGTCGACAGTTGACAGCGGAGAGCGCGAACGCGCCAGTTGATACTGGATAGTTGACAGCGAGATTCTGACCAGAGCCCAGTGCCCAGAGCCCTTTGAAATGCGCACCCTGTCGCTACTGCTGATCCTGTGCAACGCACTGTTCTTGGTATGGTCGCAGCTCGTCGACGTGCGGATCAATCCGCTGGATCGGGCGTCGCCGTCCCGTGCTAACCCGCCGCCTCGCATCGTGCTCGCGCGTGAGTTGCCCAGAGAGGATACAGAGCCGGCATCCGGTGAGGCGCCAAGCAGCCAGCTTGCCGGTTCCCCGATTTCCCAGTCCGGCGGAGGCTCTTTCGGGTGCACGAGCGTCGGTCCCTTCGCTAATCTCTCCGAAGCGGCACAAGCGCAGGCGGCATTGACTGCGGCCGGTTTTTCTCCGCGGCAACGCCTCGAGCAGGGCGAGCTCTGGGTCGGCTATTGGGTGAGCGTGCAGAGCTTTCCGAATCGCGATGCGGCCGAGGAAGCGCTTCAACGGTTGACCGATGCGGGAATCACCGATGTCTACCTGATGCCGAGCTCCGAGCCCGGAAACGTCCTTTCGCTCGGGGTGTTCTCCGATTTTCAGCGAGCCCAGCGCAGAGTCGAGGAAGCGCGCCGTCTCGGAATGCAACCGCAGATCGACGACAGAACGCGGCCCGGAACCGTGTACTGGATCGATGCAGAGCTCAGCCGGCCGGGACAAGCGATCGACACGAGCATTTTTCAGACAGATCCCCGCAAGATCATGAGGCTCGAGCTGAAAGCCTGTCCCTCCGAGTCGGAAGTGGATTCGCAGCACGGCTGAGCGTGCGTCCGTGTACCGCAGCGACTACAATGGCGCCCCCGCCGGGGCTTGCGGCTTGCGGAGCGGCAGCCGCGGTATGGCGAGAGAATTTTCGCCGCTTTAGCTCAGTTGGTAGAGCAACCGCCTTGTAAGCGGTAGGTCGTCTGTTCGAGTCAGACAAGCGGCACCAATATTCGAAGAAGGGCAGCTGCGGCTGCCCTTCTTGCTTTGTTTTCGGGTTCCCGCGAGCCGCAGTCCGCCTAGGTGCTGCCGGTTGCCAGCGCTTGTGCAAGTCGCTCGGCATGTCCGCGCAGCTCGCCGACAGCAGTCGCTTCCCAATGCGTCGCGCGCAGCATGGGACCGAGATAGAAGAGATGCGGACCGGGCCATCCGTCGGCATCGACGACCGCACCGTTCGGACCCGTGCGAAGCCCCAGGTTGTGCGTGTCCGGAACGCACAAACCTGAGCGGAGCAGATTGCGCCACAACGGTTCCTGCGAACGAACGATTGCGTAATCTGGCCCCGTGCAATTGATGACGCGATCGAACACGCCCGAGCGCGAGTCTTGCGATCCGCGGACCTGCCACGTGACTCGAATTCTTTCGCCGGCCGGCTGCATGGACTGGATGCGTCCTGCCGCGATCGCCAAGCGCCGTTCGGCGCGCAACCGCTCGATCTGCTGTAGCGTGACCGCGGGCAGACGATGCCGATGGATTTCCCACTGCGTCCGAAGATGCCGAAGGAAACGGCGCTGATCGCGTTCGCTCAAGCGTTGCCAGAGCGTGGGCGCCATATTCCGCACGAACGTGATCGCTTCTCGCCAATCGCCTCCGCTCTGCTCGGCCTCGCGCGCGAGTAGACGAACTGAGCGCGTGAGTCGTCGCAACGAAGTGGCCGCTGCAAATAGCAGCGCATGGCCGTCGCCTTTGAATGCATCCGGGCGGAATGCGGTTTGGCGAGGCGGAATCAGTCCGTGTCGGGAGAGCATGCAAATGTTCGGCGCTCCAGCCGGGGATGCGGCGGCGACCGTGACGATGTCGGCCGCCGTCAATCCCGTTCCGATCAACAAGACGTTCTCGTGAGGCGAGAACGAGATATCGACGCGGTGCGGATCGGCGACATACCCAGGATGCTCGGCGACGTCGCAAGCGGCCGCGAGGGGAGCGGGGGGCGGATTGCCGAGCGCAAGCACCACCTCGTCGCTTGCGATGCAGCTTCCGCCTGCGAGCACGACCTGCAACGGCAGTCGTCTATCGATCCGACGAACGTCGATGACCTCGCCCTGCCAGATCTCCAAGCACACGTTGGTCGCAGCATTCAAGCGAGCAGCGATCAGTCGTTCCTCGAGATACTCGCCGTACAGCGCGCGAGGCAGGAAATCATCGCCTTGAACATCCGGGATTCGGCGTTCGGCGAATCGAAGGAATTCGAGCGGTGCCTTGGACGTTGCGGACATCCGCGACGCCGGCACGTTGAGTAGGAACGGATGACGCCGCTGGACATACGCGACGCCGCGGCCGATTGCTTTGTCGCGTTCGATCAAGACGATACGCGTCGGCCCGCGCCAGGTTTGCTCGAGCAGATGCGATGCCAGCGCCGTACCGGAGAATCCGCCGCCGACGATAGTGATCGTACGAAGCAATGCCAAGGCGGTGGAATGGAACTGAATGTTGGACGGATTGAGACGAACAGTGCTCTTGTACTAG
>DATCLP010000663.1:0-2210 GCA_036563855.1 Steroidobacteraceae bacterium
CTCCAGCACAGACGCAGGCGACGGCGCGCCGTGCAGCGCCTTAACGGGCGTTGGGAAGTTGAAGGCTTCGCGGCAGATATCGCCGATCTCGGCCGCGAGCGGATCGCCCTCGACGAACGGTGCCAACAAACGCTCGCCGATCTCGGGCATTTCGTACAGATCGCTGAATTGATGCGCGACGAAGTGCGGGAACGGATCGGGAATGTAAAGCCCGCCGTCCGGTGCAATGCCTCGCGAGATCGCTTCCGTGAGTCCGACGCGGTGCTGAGAGTTGCGGGTACTGATGTACTGCATTTGGGTCGTTTGTTGTGGTTCTATTCCACGTGCGCACCGATGGCATCGAGCGTGGAGATCCACGCATCGCTCGCAAGCCCGTGCGCCTTGAAGCCTGCGACCATCGCATCGCGAATGCGCTCCGCATGCGGTTGCTCGCACCAGGCGAACACCGTAGGACCGGCGCCCGAGATCGAGCAGCCCAGCGCACCGTTCTGCATCGCGCCATCCTTCACGGCTTGAAAGCCTGGGATCAGAACCTTGCGTTGCGGCTCGATGATGACGTCCTCGAGCGATTCGCGGATGAGGCGCAAGTCGTTCGTGAAACAGCCGGTCAAGAAGCCGGCGAGGTTTGCGGACTGCCAAATCACGTAGGACAGATCGATCGAACGGTTGAGGATCTCGCGCGCCGCACGCGTCGAGAGCGTCATATGCGGATGAACCAGCACGCAACGGATCTCGGACGGCACGGGGATTTGTTTCACGTTCGGGTTGTCGATGCCGACCGTCAGCACCAGGCCGCCATACAGCGAGGGCGCGATGTTGTCGACATGTACCGCGCCGCTTGCGACCGCTTCGCCCTTCATTGCGAACTTGAGCAGCTCGAGCTTGCCGAGCGAGCTCGGCAGCAATGCGTTGGTAGCAACAACCGCAGCAACTGCCGACGCGGCGGAGCCGCCGAGACCCGAGCCGAGCGGGATCCCCTTCTCGATCGTCAACTCGACGCCGAAGTCGAGCCCGAGATCGCGCACCATGCTGAGCACGGCCATGCCCGCCGTGTTTTTCTCCGGATCGAGCGGCAGATCCGACACCAGACCGTGAATGCGCGCTATCCGCACATCGGGATGCGGGAGGCGTTTTGCAGTGACCCGATCGCCGATCGCCTGAAAGCTGTGTCCGAGCACGTCGAAGCCGACGGCCACGTTGCCGACGCTTGCCGGCGCAAACGCTGTTGCAGATTGCTTTGTCACAGTTTCGCGCCCAAGTAGGCACACACTCGCAGGAGATCGGCGAAAACGCCCCCGGCAGTGACTTCCGGTCCGGCGCCGGGCCCTTGCACGACGAGCGCGTTCTCGTTGTACCGACGCGTAATGAAGCGCACGACATTGTCGGTCAGATTGATGTTCGCGAACGTGTGCGAACGCTCGAGCTCCACCACGCCGACCGACGCCTTGCCCGTGGCGGCATCGAGCGAACCGACGTAGCGAAGCACGCGATTGCGGGCACGCGCCGCTTTCAGGCGCTCCGCCATTGCCGCATCGAATTCCGGCAGACGATCCAAGAACTCCTCGACCGAGCACGACGCCAGAGCAGGCGGCACGAGGCTCTCGACCTGCACATCCTTCATTTCGAGCTTCAAACCCATCTCGCGGCCGAGGATGATGAGCTTGCGCGCGAAATCCACACCCGCCAGATCATCGCGAGGATCGGGCTCTGTGTAGCCCTTGGCCTTGGCGGTCCGTACGATCGCCGAGAACGGCTCCGTTCCATCCCAAACGTTGAACAGGTAGGCGAGCGTGCCGGAAAGAATGCCTTCCACACGCTGGATCTCATCGCCGGTATCGCGAAGATCGCGCAGCGTTTGGATGATTGGCAGTCCGGCACCGACGGTTGCCTCGTAAAGATAGTGCGCCCCACCCTGTCTGCGCGCTTCTTGCAGACGGGCGTAGAAATCCAGGTCGGCACTGTTCGCCTTCTTGTTCGGCGTCACGATGTGAATCCCGCTCGCCAACCAGCCGGGATAGCGTTCTGCGACCTCCGCGCTTGCGGAGCAATCGATGATGACGGCGTGCGGTAAGTGATCTGCATGAACGTGCTCGGCGAACTTCGCGAGATCCGCCGGAACATTGTTGGCGTTGAAGACATCGCGCCAACGGTTCAATGGAATTTCGCCATTGGCCAGGTGCATCCGCTGCGAGGTCATGATGCCGCGGACG
>DATCLP010000664.1:0-1702 GCA_036563855.1 Steroidobacteraceae bacterium
GGACAACGGCATCAAGTTCTTCGACGCGGAAGGGGGCAAACTCTCCGACGAGGTCGAAGCGGAGATCGAGCGCTACATCGATGAGCCGCCGGTTACGCGCGCATCGAGCGAGTTGGGCCGCGCGACTCGCGTCGACAAGTCGCGCGTTCACTATCAGGAGTTCTGCGCTTCGACGGTACCGGGCTTGGATCTGTCCGGCTTCAAGCTCGTGATCGATTGCGCGAATGGTGCCGGCTACAAAGTCGGCCCGAGAATCCTCGCCGATCTAGGCGCGGAGATCGTTCCGATCGGTTGCTCGCCGAACGGTCGGAATATCAACTTGAATTGCGGCTCGGTTGCGCCGGAGCTGCTCCAACTCACCGTGCCGGGTGTGCGCGCAAATGCCGGCATTGCGCTCGACGGCGACGGCGATCGGCTCGTCATGGTCGATCACCTCGGCCGCATCATCGATGGAGATCAGTTGCTGTACATCATTGCCAAGGACCGCAAGGCGAACGGCACGCTGCAGGGGCCTGTGGTCGGTACCGTGATGAGCAATCTCGGTTTGGAGCATGCGCTTGCAGCCGAAGGCATCGAATTCAAGCGCGCGAAGGTCGGCGATCGATATGTGCTCGAGTTGCTGAAAGCGAGCGGAGGAGTCCTCGGCGGCGAGACGTCAGGCCACTTGTTGTGCCTCGATCGGACGACGACGGGCGATGCGTTGATTGCGGCTTTGCAGGTACTGGCGATCATGAAGCGTACGGGCCAAAGCCTTGCCGAGCTCGCTTCTCCGATGCCGAAATATCCTCAGGTGCTGGAGAACGTGCGCATGAAGCGGCGCATCGATCCCGCCACATCGCCGGCTATCCAAGAGGCTGTATCCCATGCCGAGCGGAGGCTCGGAAGCTCCGGTCGCATCGTTTTGCGGCCGTCGGGGACCGAACCGGTCATTCGGGTCATGGTCGAAGGACGCGACGAAGCGCTGGTCCGGGAGCTTGCCAAGAGTCTGGCCGCCTCGGTGGCCGTGGCGGCCGAAGCCGTAGCCTGATCGGGCGCTATTGCGCACCGCAGTGCGGAGTAGGGGGTCTGAGGCTGGACCTCGTTTGCTTTCCCGTGGGGGCGCCGTTAAGCTTCCGCGCCTTTTTTGGCGGCACCGCTTCCGCGGTTGCGCCATTTACGTAACGAGTTGAGGTGGCGATGCGACGACCTTTCGTCGCCGGAAATTGGAAGATGCACGGCTCGCGCGCCGAAAACGCCGAGCTGATCGAGGCGATTTTGCTCGGCATGCCGGGCCAGATGACCGCCGAAGTCGCCGTGTGTCCGCCGTTTGTGTATTTGTGGGAAGTCGGCAGACTGCTGAAGGCCTCGAACGTCGCGCTCGGCGCGCAATCCGTGTGCGCCGAGTCGATCGGTGCTTTCACGGGCGAAGTCTCGGCAGCCATGCTCAAGGATGTCGGTTGCCGCTACGTCATCGTCGGACATTCGGAGCGTCGTTCTATTTACAAGGAAGACGATGCGCTCGTGGCGAGAAAATTCCTGGCGGTGCAAGGCCAGGGGATGACGCCGATCCTGTGCGTGGGGGAAACGCTCGATGAGCGCGAGCGCGGCGCCACGAACAGCGTCGTCGAACGGCAGCTCAGCGCGGTGCTCGACTTGGCCGGAGCTGCTGCGTTCGGCGAGGCCATCGTCGCCTATGAGCCGGTATGGGCGATCGGTACGGGAA
>DATCLP010000665.1:0-2537 GCA_036563855.1 Steroidobacteraceae bacterium
GCTTCTTCGCCTCTTCGAGCGCCATCGCGACGAGCGCCTCGAGCTCGGCTTGCGTATGCGAACTGCCTTCCGACGCCTTCTGCGCGGCGTCCGACGCGGGGATGACTTGTGACATGATTCGATTCTAGCAGGCGCGCCGCGACCGCAAGATCGACGATTCCCGTCGTAGACCCACGTTATGCAAGACTTCGACGACAGCGACGAACGGCCGAGTAAGAGCGAGTTGAAACGCCAAAGCGCCGAGCTGCAGGCGCTCGGCGAGGCGCTGATCGACTTACCCCAAAGCGAGCTCGATGCTCTGCCGTTGCCCGAGAACCTGCGGGATGCCGTCGAGCTCGCACGCCGCATCACAGCGCACGGGGGGCTTTACCGGCAAAAGCAGTACATCGGCAAGTTGATGCGCAAGATCGACGCCGAGCCGATTCGGCGGGCGCTTGCAGCGAAGCGCGAGAAGGAGCGGCTTGCCGCTCTGCGGTTTCGCAATGTCGAACATTGGCGCGACCGGCTGATCGCCGAAGGGTCGCAGGCGCTCGAAGCGTTTCGCGCAGCAACGCCCGCACAATTCGACGCCGCAATGCTCGAACGCTTGATCGACCGAGCTCGGGATGAGCGCCGCCGAGGCGGCCCGCCGCGTGCTTCTCGCGAGTTATTCCGGGCACTCCGCGAAATTCTCGATCCGTCCGCAGGAAAGGCCGAGCCGGCCCCCTGAATCGTCCGACTTCCTTTAGAATCGCCCCATGAAACCGCTGGTCGGCATCATCATGGGCTCGAAGTCGGACTGGGAAACGCTCCGGCCGGCCGCAGACACGCTCGCACAGCTCGGGATCGCTTACGAAACCCGCGTCGTTTCCGCGCACCGCACGCCCGACTTGCTGTTCGAGTACGCCTCGACGGCCAGAGATCGCGGCCTCGAAGTCATCATCGCCGGGGCGGGAGGCGCGGCCCACCTGCCAGGCATGACCGCCTCGAAAACGACGCTACCGGTGCTCGGCGTGCCCGTGCAATCGAAGGCCTTGAACGGCATCGACTCGCTGCTCTCGATCGTCCAGATGCCGGCAGGCATCCCGGTCGGCACGCTCGCGATCGGTTCGGCCGGTGCGACGAATGCCGCGCTGCTTGCGGCCGCTATTCTCGCGAACAAATATCCTGAAGTGCGAACCGCGCTCGAGCGGTTTCGCGAGCAACAAACGGCGAGCGTTCTCGCGCATCCCGATCCGTCGAAGCCCCCCGATCGCTCATGAAAATTGGCATCATCGGCGCCGGCCAGCTCGGACGCATGCTGGCGCTCGCCGGCTATCCGCTTGGACTGCGCTTCGTCTTTCTCGATCAGAGCGAGGATGCGCCCGGCGCACAAGTCGGCACGATCGTGCGCGGAGCATTCGACGATCCCGCAGGGCTCGCGGAGCTCGCCCGCGCGGTCGACATCGTGACGTTCGATGTCGAAAACGTTCCGGTCGGCGCCATCCGCGACATCGCGCGCGAAAAGCCGTTCTTGCCGCCGCCCGAGGCGCTCGGCGCATCGCAGGATCGGTTGGACGAGAAATCGCTGTTTCGAGCCTTGCGCATTCCCACGCCGCCATTCGCGCAGGTCGACAGTCGAGCGGATCTCGTCCGCGCGGTCGAATCCATCGGTCTGCCCGGGGTACTCAAGACGCGTCGGTTGGGCTATGACGGGCGCGGCCAATACTTCCTGCGCACGCAACGCGACATCGAACCTGCTTGGAATGCACTCGGCTCGGTGCCGCTGATCTACGAGGGCTTCGTCGATTTCAGTTGCGAGGTTTCGATCATCGGCGTGCGCAGCACGAAAGGCGAATTCGCTTGCTATCCCCTATCTGCGAACACTCACGAGGGCGGCATTCTGCGCTATTCGATCGCGCCCTATCGCAATGCCTCGCTGCAACGCCAGGCCGAGGGGCATCTGAAGCGGCTGATGAAGCACTTCGATTACGCCGGCGTGCTGACGATCGAATTCTTCGTCAAACGCGGCCAGCTCATCGCCAATGAGATGGCGCCGCGCGTTCACAATTCCGGACATTGGACGATCGAAGGGGCCGCAACGAGCCAGTTCGAGAACCACATTCGCGCCATTCTCGGTTTGCCGCTCGGGAGCACACGGCCAATCGGCCACTCGGCGATGGTCAATTTCATCGGCACAATCCCTCCACCGGCTTGCGTTCTCGAGATCCCAGGCGTGCACTATCACAACTACGGTAAGGAGCCCCGACCCAACCGTAAGCTCGGTCACTGCACGATCGTCAGCCCCAACGCACGGGCGCGCGACAAGGCATTGCGTCGGCTCTTGAAATTCGTGCGCTCTTGAGGTCCGCAGCGTCTGTGGGACACGACGCCCAAGACATCATTGCGCGGCCGTAATCGAACCGGATCGGGGGTTTATGCGTCTGTGCAGCTCAAACACCGACATCCTTCCAGGAAGACCGTGACGCTGTTCGACAATTTCGATGCCCTATCGGGCAGTTTTTTGAAACCACCCCTACCAGCCCTTACACTTGCCCAATCCGAGGGCTTGGCGGGTA
>DATCLP010000666.1:0-10360 GCA_036563855.1 Steroidobacteraceae bacterium
GTTACGAGGCTGTGTCGGGCACGCGCATGCATGCCACTTACTATCGCGTCGGCGGCGTCTATCGCGACTTGCCGGATTCGATGCCGAAGTATCAGCCGTCGAAATGGCGCTCGCAGAAGGAAGTCGACAAGCTCAACGAGCGCCGCAGCGGGAGCCTTCTCGATTTCATCGAGGACTTCACGAATCGCTTTCCAGCATGTGTCGACGAGTACGAGAACCTGCTGACGGATAACCGCATCTGGAAGCAGCGTACCGTGAACATCGGCGTCGTCTCGCCGGAGCGCGCGCTGCAACTCGGATTTACGGGACCGATGCTGCGCGGCTCGGGTATTGCGTGGGATCTGCGCAAGAAGCAGCCGTACGAAGTCTACGACCGGATGGACTTCGACATTCCGGTCGGCGTGAACGGCGACTGCTACGACAGATATCTGGTGCGCGTCGCCGAGATGCGTCAATCGAATCGCATCATTCGCCAGTGCGTGGATTGGCTCAAGAAGAATCCAGGCCCTGTCATGACGTCCGATCGCAAGGTCGCGCCGCCGTCGCGCGAGGTGATGAAGCGCGACATGGAAGCGCTCATTCATCACTTCAAATTGTTCACCGAAGGCTATTGCGTGCCGGAGGGCGAGACGTATGCCGCCGTCGAGGCGCCGAAGGGCGAGTTCGGGGTCTGGCTCGTCTCCGACGGAGCGAACAAGCCATATCGGTTGAAGTGCCGCGCGCCGGGCTTCGCGCATCTCGCGTCGCTGGAGGAGATGGTGAAAGGTCACTTGCTGGCCGACGTCGTCGCGGTCATAGGCACGCAAGACATCGTATTCGGGGAAATCGATCGGTGAACGAAGCGACTCACACATCCGCTCACGGCCAAGGCGGTCTCTCGGAGCACGCAAAGCAAGAGATCGATTCCTGGCTCAAGAAGTTTCCGCCGGATCGTAAACGCTCGGCACTGCTTGCAGCGCTACGCACGGTGCAGCACGACAACGGCGGTTACCTCACTCAGGAGTCGATGGACGCAGTCGCAGATTACCTCGGCCTGCCGAGAGTGCAGGTCTACGAGGTCGCGACCTTCTATTCGATGTTCGAGACGAAGCCGGTCGGGCGCCATCACATTTCGGTGTGCACGAACATCTCCTGCATGCTGTGCGGCGGCGACGAAATCCTTGCGCACGTCGAGAAGCGTTTGGGCATCAAGGCAGGGGAGAGCACGCCGGACGGACGCTTCTATTTGAAGCGCGAAGAGGAGTGCCTTGCGGCGTGCAACAACGCGCCGATGATGATGGTGAACCACGTGTACTACGAGAATCTCACGCCGGAGAAGGTCGATGAGATTCTCGATCAGCACAAGTAAGCACGCGCGTGCCGTATGACCAAAGAGTACCGGAAGAACCTGGTCTGCTTTGAGCCGCTCGGACTCGAGCGCTCTTGGGAGCTTGCGACCTATCGCAAGATCGGCGGCTACGAGGCGTGGGAGCGCATCCTGCGCGAGAAGACGCCGCCCGAGAAGATCATCGAAGAGATCAAGGCTTCGGGACTGCGCGGCCGCGGCGGCGCAGGCTTCCCGACCGGCATGAAATGGAGCTTCATGCCGCGCAATGTGCCTGGTCAGAAGTACATCGTTTGCAATTCCGACGAGAGCGAGCCGGGTACGTGCCACGACCGCGATATCTTGCGCTACAACCCGCATGCGCTGATCGAGGGGATGGCGATCGGCGGTTATGCGATGGGCGCAACCGTCGGCTACAACTACATCCGGGGCGAGTTCCTGGCCGAGCCTGTACCGCGTTTCGAAGCGGCAGTGCGCGAAGCGTATGAAGCCGGCTTGCTGGGGAAGAACATTCTCGGCTCCGGTATCGATTTCGACCTTTATACGTACGTCGGTGCCGGTGCCTACATTTGCGGCGAGGAGACGGCGTTGCTCGAATCGTTGGAAGGCAAGCAGGGCCGTCCGCGTTTCAAACCGCCATTCCCCGCCAACTTCGGTCTCTACGGCAGGCCGACCACGATCAACAACACGCAGAGCTTCGCATCGGTGCCGACGATCATGCGCAAGGGCGCGAAATGGTTCGTCGATCTCGGCGTGGCGAATTCCGCCGGCACGATGATCTTTTCCGTGTCGGGACACGTGAACAAGCCGCAGAACATCGAGTTGCCGCTCGGCATTCCCTTCAAGGACCTGCTCGAGATCTGCGGCGGCGTTCGCGGAGGCCGCAAGCTGAAAGCCGTGATTCCTGGCGGCGTGTCGGTACCCGTTGTACCGGGCGACGTGATGATGGAGGTCAATCTCGACTACGACTCGCTGCGCAAAGTGGGTTCGGCGCTCGGTACCGGTTCTCTCATCGTCATGGACGAGACGACGTGCATGGTCAAGACGCTCGAGCGGATCACGCGCTTCTATTACGCAGAGTCGTGCGGGCAGTGCACGCCATGCCGCGAAGGCACCGGTTGGATGAACCGCGTCGTCAAGCGGATCTTGAACGGCCAAGGCAAGATGAGCGACCTCGACATGCTCGTCGATGTCGCGAACAAGATCGAAGGTCACACGATATGCGCATTCGGCGATGCGTCCGCGTGGCCGGTGCAGAGCTTCCTCAAACATTTCCGGCACGAGTTCGAATACATGATCGAGCACGGCCACAGCATCGTCGAACGCGATAAGCGTCGCGCCGCGTGAATCCATGAGCGATCCATCAGCAGATCTAGTCAACATCGAAGTCAACGGCGTGCCGATGAAGGCGCGCAAGGGCCAGATGCTGATTCAGGTAACGGACGCGAACGACGTGTACGTTCCGCGGTTCTGCTACCACGAAAAGCTGGCCGTTGCGGCCAACTGCCGCATGTGCCTGGTCGAGATCGAGAAGATGCCGAAGCCGATGCCTGCGTGCGCGACGCCGGTCGCCGAAGGCATGAAGGTCTTCACGAAGTCGCCCAAAGCGATCGCGGCGCAGAAGGCCGTGATGGAGTTCCTGCTGATCAATCATCCGCTCGACTGCCCGATTTGCGATCAAGGCGGCGAGTGCGAGTTGCAGGATCTTTCGATGGGCTTCGGTCGCGGCGTGTCCCGCTATACGGAGCGCAAGCGCGTCGTCAAGGACAAGAATCTGGGTCCGCTCGTTTCGACGGACATGACGCGCTGCATCCACTGCACGCGCTGCGTGCGTTTCACGCAAGAGATTCAGGGATTCCAACAGCTCGGCACGATCGGCCGCGGAGAGATGACCGAAATCGGCACGTATGTCGAGCGCGCCGTCGATCACGAGCTGTCGGCGAACATCATCGACTTGTGCCCGGTCGGCGCGCTGAACAATAAGCCCTTCCGATACCGTGCGCGCGCCTGGGAGATGACGCAGCATCCGCTCGTTTCGCCGCACGACTGCGTCGGTACGAACCTTTATGCGCACGTGCTGCGCGGACGCGTGATGCGCATCGTGCCGCGTCCGAACGAGGACGTGAACGAGATCTGGATCGCCGATCGCGACCGCTTCAGCTATCAAGGCATTTACAGCGAGGATCGGCTGATGAAGCCGCTCATGCGCGAGGGCGGCGTGTGGCAGGAGATCGAGTGGGAGCGGGCCGTGCAGTTGGTGGCGGAGCGACTCGGTCGAATTGCGAAACAACACGGCGGCGCGCAGATTGGCGCTCTCGTTTCGCCGAGCTCGACGCTCGAGGAACTGTATCTGCTGGCGCGCATCGTCCGCGGTCTCGGCGGCTCGAACATCGATCATCGCCTCCAGCGCGTCGATTTTCGCGATGAAGCAAGCGAGCCGATTCTGCCGACGCTCGGTTGCGCAATTGCCGAGCTCGAGCGCGCAAGTTCCGTGCTCGTCATCGGTTCGAACCTCCGCAAGGAAGTTCCGATCATCGCGCACCGCATTCGCAAGGCGGCCGTGCGCGGCGGAGCGAAGGTCAGCTTCATCGCGCCGCGTCGTTACGAATATCTGTTCCCGGTCGCCGGATATCTGGCGTCGAACGGGCTCGACATGTTCGATCACCTCGTCGCAGTGCTTGCCGCGGCAGTGGAGGGCACGGGCAAGCAAGCGCCGGCTTCAGTTGCGGGACTTCTCTCGCAGGCGCGTGCGAACGACGAGCACCGTGCAATTGCGCGTCAGCTCGCAGAAGGCGAGCGCCGCTTGATCTTGTTGGGCGCGATTGCGCAGCGCGATCCCGCGTTCGTGGATCTGCGAGCCGTCGCGCAAGCGCTCGCAGAAGTCACTGGCGCAGCGCTCGGCTATCTGCCGGAAGGCGGCAATGCTGTGGGCGCTCACATTGCCGGCGCACTGCCGCATCGTGGCATCGGCGGTCGGCCGCTCGAGGCCGCGGGCTTGAATGTCGCGGATATGCTGGCTGCGCGCCTGAAGAGTTATATCGTGTTCGGTGCCGTCGAGCCGCAAAGCGACATCGCCGCGCCCGGCGCACTCGAAGCGTTGAAAGGCGCCGAATTCGTGGTCGCGCTGTCGCCCTATGCATCGGCGAAGGAATTCGCGCACATCATTCTTCCGATCGGCACGTTCGCCGAGACGTCCGGAACGTATGTGAACGTCGAGGCGCGCTGGCAGAGCGTGCCGGGTGCAGCGAAGCCCGTGGGCGACTCGCGCCCCGGCTGGAAGGTGCTGCGTGTGCTCGCGAACCTGCTCAATCTGCCCGGCTTCGAGTACACGAGCTCGGATCAGATCACGGAGGAAGTGCGCAAGGCCGCCGATGAAGCAGCCGACGTGACGGCGCGACCGGGCTCGCGCGTGTTGCAAACGAAACACTCGGCAAACGTTCCGATGCGTGAAGTAACGCTATACCAAGTCGATGCGCTCGTACGCCGCTCGCCGGCGCTGCAAGCGACGCCGGAAGCACTGCGGGAGCAAGGCAAGTGAATCTCGTTCCGGAATTCGCCGCAGAGCTGCTGTCGTTCCTGCCTGCCTGGGTTCAGGCAGTGGTCTGGTACGGCGTAGTCGCAGTCGTTCTCTTCATCAGCATCATTTTGATGATGGCGTTCCTCACGCTCGTCGAGCGGCGTGTCATCGGTTCGATCCAGGCGCGCATCGGTCCGAATCGCGTCGGTCCGAACGGCATCCTTCAACCGTTCGCAGACGTGCTCAAGCTCCTCGTCAAGGAAATCATCATTCCGTCGAGCGCAAACAAGATTCTGTTCGTCGTCGCGCCGTTGCTCGCTCTGATACCGGCGTTGTGCACGTGGGCCGTCGTGCCGCTTTGGCCGGGGTTCACGGTCGCCGACATCAATGCCGCTTTGCTGTACATCCTCGCGCTCACGTCCGCTGGCGTGTACGGAGTGATCCTCGCAGGGTGGGCTGCAAACTCCAAGTACGCGTTCCTCGGTGCGATGCGCGCCGCCGCTCAGATGGTCGCGTACGAAATCGCGATGGGCTTTGCGCTCGTCGGCGTCGTCATGGCTGCCGGATCGCTCAACCTGGGCGAGATCGTCGAGGCGCAACGCGGCGGGTTCTTCAGCTTCTTCTTCTGGTGGTTGATTCCGCTCTTCTTCGTCTACTTCATTTCGGGCATCGCCGAGACGAACCGCGCACCGTTCGACGTCGTCGAGGGCGAATCGGAGATCGTCGCGGGATTCCATGTCGAGTACTCCGGCATGGCGTTCGCAGTGTTCTTCGTGGCCGAGTACGTGAACATGATCCTGATCTCGGCGCTCACGTCGATCTTCTTCTTCGGCGGTTGGTTGTCGCCGTTGGAGGGCTGGCCGCTGCCTTCTGCGCTGGCATGGTTGGGTGCGCCGAGCTTCTTCTGGCTGTTCATCAAGATCTGGTTCTTCCTGTTCTGCTTCCTGTGGTTCCGTGCCACGTTCCCGCGCTATCGCTACGACCAGATCATGCGGCTCGGATGGAAGGTTTTCATTCCGGTGACGCTCGTTTGGATCGCGGTGGAGATGGTGCTGGCGCACTACAAGATCGGTCCGTGGGCCGGTTAAGGATCCGTCATGAGAAGCCTGTTCAAGACACTGTTCCTGACCGAGCTGTTCGTCGGCTTGTGGGTGACGCTTCGGCAGTTCGTCTTCCGCCCGAACATCACGGTCCAATACCCCGAAGAGAAG
The DNA here is from genome assembly GCA_036563855.1 of Steroidobacteraceae bacterium. Classification (GTDB taxonomy): domain Bacteria; phylum Pseudomonadota; class Gammaproteobacteria; order Steroidobacterales; family Steroidobacteraceae; genus Steroidobacter. The sequence continues at coordinate 6,053 of DATCLP010000666.1, forward strand.
ACGCCGCAGTCGCCGCGCTATCGCGGCCTGCACGCGCAGCGTCGCTATCCGAACGGGCAGGAGCGTTGCATCGCCTGCAAGCTGTGCGAGGCGGTGTGTCCGGCGCTCGCGATCACGATCGAATCCGACGTTTCGCCGGACGGCACCCGCCGAACGACGCGTTACGACATCGACCTGTTCAAGTGCATTTTCTGCGGCTTCTGCGAGGAAGCCTGCCCGGTCGATGCCATCGTCGAGACGCGTATCCACGAGTACCACATGGAGAATCGCGGCGAGAACATCATGACGAAGGACAAACTGCTCGCGATCGGCGAGCGATATGAGGCAATGATCGCCGCGGACAAGGCGGCGGATGCGCGCTACCGCTGACGTGCCATGACCTTTACCGAGATACTTTTCTATGCATTTGCCGCCGTGCTCGTAGTCGCGGCTGTCGGCGTCATCACCGCGCGCAATCCGGTGCATGCGGCGCTGTTTCTCGTGTTCGCATTCGTGAACAGCGCCGTGATTTGGCTGTTGCTCGAAGCGGAATTTCTCGCAATCGTCCTCGTCCTCGTCTACGTCGGCGCCGTCATGGTGCTGTTCCTATTCGTCGTCATGATGCTGGACATCAACATTGCGCAGATGCGCGAGGGCTTCACTCGTTATGCGCCGCTCGGCTTGTTGTTCGCTGCGATCGTGATCGTCGAAATCGGCAGCGTCGTGTGGCTCAAGCGCTTGGGCGGCGTGCAAGAGCCGGCGACGGCAATTGCGGCGGATCCCGATTACAGCAATACCCGCGCGCTCGGCGAGCTGCTCTACACGCAGTACCTGTATCCGTTCGAGCTCGCTGCGGTGATCCTCTTGCTCGCGATCGTGGCGGCGATCGTGCTCACGATGCGCCGCCGTCAGGGCATCAAACAACAGAACATCGCCGCGCAGGTGGCGGTGCGCGCAGCGGACCGCATTCGCATGATCAAGATGAACCCCGAAGTGGAGCCAGAACCGGCGGAGGCTCCCGAGAATACGGCGGGTGCGCCGCAAACGGAGGCGCAGCGATGATCCCTCTGGAACACGTGCTGCTACTGGCCGGCGTTTTGTTCGCGCTCAGCGTCGCCGGCATCTTCCTCAACCGCAAGAACGTCATCGTCCTCTTGATGTGCATCGAGCTGATGCTGCTCTCGGTGAATTTCAACTTCATCGCGTTCGCGCGTCATCTCGGCGATCTCAACGGTCAGATTTTCGTGTTCTTCATCATGACGGTCGCCGCGGCCGAATCGGCCATCGGATTGGCGATCCTGGTGGTGCTGTTCCGTCGGCGAAAGAGCATCAACGTCGAGCAGCTGGACATGATGAAAGGCTGAGGGGCGCGGCACGTGATTCGAGAATCGGTTCTAGTCACCATCGTTCTTGCTCCCCTGATCGCATCCCTGTTGGCAGGGATTGCCGGCAAGCTCATCGGACGTCGCGGAGCGCATACCGTCACGATCCTGGGCGTGGGGGTGTCGTGTGCGCTATCGATATACGTCTTGCAGCAGTTGCTGAACGGTGCGCCGACCTACAACGACGCTTGGTACACATGGCTCGTGAGCGATGGCATCCGCATGGAGGTCGGCTTCCTGGTCGACCGGCTCACAGCGCTGATGATGGTCGTAGTGACATTCGTGTCGTTGTGCGTGCACGTCTACACGATCGGGTACATGCACGACGATCCCGGTTACCAGCGCTTCTTCTCGTACATCTCCTTGTTCACATTCTCGATGCTCATGCTCGTGATGTCGAACAACTTCCTGCAGCTGTTCTTCGGCTGGGAAGCGGTGGGCTTGGTGTCGTACTTGCTGATCGGTTTCTGGTACACGCGCCCGTCGGCGATCTTCGCGAACTTGAAGGCGTTCCTGGTCAACCGCGTCGGCGATTTCGGCTTCGTACTCGGCATCGCAGGTGTCGTGTACTTCACAGGTTCGCTCGATTACGTCACGGTGTTCGGTCAAGCAGAGCAAATTGCCTCGCAGACGCTGCAGATCTTCCCGGGCGTCGATTGGAATGCAATAACCGTCATCTGCATCCTCTTGTTCATCGGTGCGATGGGTAAGTCGGCGCAGGTGCCGCTGCATGTGTGGCTGCCCGATTCGATGGAAGGCCCGACGCCGATCTCGGCGTTGATCCACGCGGCGACGATGGTAACCGCCGGCATCTTCATGGTGGCCCGTATGTCGCCGCTGTTCGAGCTGTCGGAGATGGCGCTGTCGGTCGTGCTCGTCATCGGTGCGACGACCGCTTTCTTCATGGGCCTGCTCGGCCTCGTGAACAACGACATCAAGCGCGTCATCGCCTATTCGACGCTTTCGCAGCTCGGCTATATGACGGTGGCGCTCGGCGCATCGGCGTACAGCGTTGCGATCTTCCACTTGATGACGCACGCGTTCTTCAAGGCGCTGCTGTTCCTGGCGGCCGGTTCCGTCATCGTTGCCATGCATCACGAGCAAGACATGCGCAAGATGGGCGGACTCAAGAAGTATCTACCGGTGACCTACTGGACGGCCCTGATCGGCTCGCTCGCGCTGATCGGTTTCCCGGGAACGTCAGGGTTCTTTTCGAAGGACGCGCTGATCGAGGCAGTGCATGCGTCGAACATCCCCCTCGCCGGGTATGCGTATTGGTGCGTGCTCTTGGGTGTGTTCGTGACTGCGTTCTACAGCTTCCGCCTCGTGTTCCTGACGTTCCACGGCCCCGAGCGATTCCATGCTGCTGCCGACGATCATGATGCTCACGCGGGACACGCCGCGCACGACGATCACGGGCACGGACATTCGGGTCCGCCGAAAGAAGCATTCTGGTCGATCAAACTGCCATTGATCGTGTTGGCAATCCCGTCCTTGCTGATTGGCGCTTTCACGATTACGCCGGTTTTGTTCGGCGGCTATTTCGGGGAAGCGATCTTCGTCCTGCCCGAGCACGATACGGTCGGTCACGTCGGCGAATCGTTCCATGGCATCTGGAGCTTCATGCTGCATGCCCTGACGGGGCCGGTGTTCTGGCTCATGCTCGCAGGCGTCGTCGCATCTTGGTACCTGTACATCAAGCGGCCGGATCTGCCCGATGTCATCGCCGAAAAGTTTTCCGTCATCTACAAGATCCTGGCGAACAAGTTCTATTTCGACGAGATCAATCAATTCGTCTTCGCCCGCGGCGGTGTCGGTCTGGGTAAGGCGTTGTGGCGGGTCGGCGATGTGGTGCTGATCGACGGTCTCGTCGTGAACGGATCGGCGCGCCTCGTCGGTTGGCTCTCCGGCATCGTCCGCCGCGTTCAAACGGGATATCTGTACCACTACGCATTCGCAATGATCATCGGCCTGTCCGCGCTCATTGCGTGGTACGTGCTGCGTTAACACGGGCTCATAAGAATCATCATGCAGTTCGACTGGCCAATTTTGAGTGTGTTGATCTGGCTGCCCATCGTGGGCGGCTTGATCATGCTGGCGCTCGGCGAGCGTGCGATCGGCTTGGGGCGATGGATTGCGCTCGTCACGACGGCGGTGACATTCGGCTTGTCGACCTTGCTCTACACGAACTTCGATACGACGACTGCCGAGATGCAGTTCGTCGAGCAACTTCGCTGGCTGCCGCAGTTCGAGTCGTACTACGCGCTCGGCGTCGACGGCATTTCGATGCCGCTCATCATTCTGACGGCGTTCATCACGCCGCTCGTTGTCATTGCCGGATGGACGATCATCGAGAAGAAGCCGGCGCAGTATTTCGCTTCGTTCCTCATTCTCGAGGGACTGATGGTCGGAGTCTTCGCCGCGACGGATGCGTTGCTGTTCTACGTGTTCTGGGAAGCGATGCTCATTCCGATGTTCATCATCATCGGAGTGTGGGGCGGGCCGCGTCGGGTGTACGCGACGATCAAGTTCTTCCTGTACACGTTCCTGGGCTCGGTGTTCATGCTGGTGTCGCTGATCTACATGTACTTCAAGACCTGCGATGCCGGCGCATGCAGCTATGCAATCTCCGATTTTCAGCGGTTGCCGTTGGCGATCGAGGCGCAGATCCTGATCTTCATCGCGTTCCTGCTTGCGTTCGCTGTGAAGGTACCGATGGTGCCGGTGCACACCTGGTTGCCCGACGCTCACGTCGAGGCACCGACGGGCGGGTCGGTCATTCTTGCGGCGATCATGCTGAAGATGGGCGGCTACGGCTTTCTGCGCTTTGCCTTGCCGATCACGCCGGACGCGGCACAGCAGCTCGATTGGCTGGTGATTTCCCTGTCGCTCATCGCGGTCGTTTACATCGGCTTCGTCGCGCTGGTGCAGCAGGACATGAAGAAGC
>DATCLP010000667.1:0-2795 GCA_036563855.1 Steroidobacteraceae bacterium
ATGTGGCGATGCGTATGCTCCCGGCGGTCTTCAAGCTGAAGCCGGAACAGATCACGATCCATCAAGCCCGTGCCGGCGGCGGCTTCGGTCGGCGCTTGATGAACGACTACATGATGGAAGCCGTGCAAATCTCCAAGCAGGCTGGCGTGCCGGTCAAGCTCGTATGGACGCGCGAAGATGACATCCAGCACGACTTCTATCGCCCGGGCGGATTCCATGCGTTCAAGGGCGCTGTCGACCAGAACGGCAAGCTCGTCGCCTTCGCCGATCACTTCATCACGTTCTCGTCGGACGGCGAGCGTCCTGTGAGCTCGGCCGAAATCTCGCCGGAGGAGTTCCCGGCGCTGCTCGTGCCGAACGTGAAGCTCACGCAGACGTTCCTGCCCTGGAAGATTCCGACTGGACCGTGGCGTGCACCGCGTTCGAATTCCGTGGCGTTCGCCGTGCAAAGCTTCTTGCATGAGCTGTCGGTCGCAGCCGGCAAGGATCACTTGGAGTTCATGCTCGAGCTCATGGGCGAGCCGCGGCATTTGCCGCCTGCGAATGAGTTCGCGTTGAACACCGGCCGTGCGGCGGCAGTGATCAAGCTCGCTGCCGAGAAAGCCGGTTGGGGCAAGCCGCTGCCGAAAGGCCGCGGCATGGGCTTGGCGTTCCACTTCAGCCACGCAGGACACTTCGCCGAAGTGGCGGAAGTCAGCGTGGATGCGAACCGCAAGCTCACGGTCCACAAGGTCACGGTAGCCGGCGATATCGGTCCGATCGTGAATATGAGCGGCGCCGAGAACCAAGTCGTCGGTTCGGTGATCGATGGGTTCAGCACGATGCTCGGGCTCGAGTTGTCGATCGAGAACGGCCGTATCCAGGAGACGAACTTCGATCGCTACCCGATCCTGCGCATGAAGCATGCGCCGCTCGTCGAAGTGCACTTCATACAGAGCGACTACCCGCCGACGGGCGCGGGTGAGCCTGCATTGCCGCCGGTGGCACCGGCGATCTGCAATGCGATCTTCGCCGCAACCGGCCATCGCGTCCGCACGCTGCCGTTGAGGCGCGAAGGCTTTACGGTCTGAGAAACACGGGCCGCCGAAAGGCGGCCCGTTTTCTTTTAGGCTGAAGGCTGAAGACTGAAGGAAGACGCACGCCTTCGCGTGCTTTTCATTTCGTTTCTTCGCCCCTCGATTATGTTCTCCGAAGGATGACGCACATCACAGGGTACGGTGTGGTTGTCGGTCTATGTGCCCGAGAACGGCCGCGTCGGCGAAGTGAGGCTCGAGCAATCGTCGGGCCGCCCGAGGCTCGATGAATCCGCCATGCGAGAAGCGCGTCGCTGGCGCTTCAAACCCGGAATTCGCGACGGCGTACCGGTCGCGATGTGGAAGAAGATTCCGGTGACGTTCATGCCCTCCTTCGGGAAAGAGTTAGAACACACGCAATGCGCTCCTTCCTCCAGCCTTCCGCCTTCCGCCTTCCGCCTTCAGCCTTCAGCCTTCAGCCTTGAGTCTTCAGTCTGACTTGGGGATCGGTCGTGCCGTGAACTCTGCCATGCTCAAGAATCCGTCGCCGTCCGTGTCGAGCTCCGTGAACTCGGTTGGGGACCTCGCGTCGACTCGAAATTCCTCGAGGCTCAACTTGCGATCGCCGTTGGTATCCAGCGCGAGAAACCGCTGTTGTTCTCGCGTGAGCGGACGCTCGATCGGCCGCAGCGGCGTTTCTTCTGCCGCCAGCGCAGCACCGGCCAGCAAGATCGTGCCGATGACAATCCTGTTCATGGCGTCCTCTCCTGGGGTCGTAGTTATTGCCTGAGCGCGATGTGGTTGCGCACATCCTGCACACCGGCCACGGCGCTCGCAACATCGGCGGCGCGATTCTTGACCTCGGCGCTTTCGGCATAACCGCTCAATTGCACGACCCCATCGCTCACGGCGACATGGATATCGCTCGCGCGATCGGCGACCGTCGATCGGATCTCTTTGCGTACGCGCGCTGCGATGACCGTATCGTCGACCGCCTGACCCACGGTTCGAGGCGTCTCCCGCACGAGAAGATCGTTGCGCACGGTCGACACGCCCCGAACGTTGCGCGCGATCTTGAGCGCACTCTCCAAGTCCTCCTCCGACTCGACGAAACCGCTCAACTGCAATGCGCCATCCCTTGCTTCGACCCTGATTTGATCGGCATTGGCAATGTGCGCTGCGCGAAGCGCCCCGTGCACGCGCTTTTCGAGCGCGTCGGGCGCATGTTGCCGTTCTTGCGCAGACGCGGCTGCGGCAACGAGCAGCGCGAGAGTAAGGATTACAACGCGCGGACCATGGGACATTCGGGCACCTCCTTACCTGCAACCGGATTGACTGCCCTCGTGTTCCGTACCGACGAGACTGACGCGGCGGGGAATTTCCCTCTAAGATCGCAGCTCGCAAATCGAACAAGTCCGAACGAATCGCGAGTAACGACAGCTCATGCTCGAACAGACTCCGGACGGTGCCTTGTATGTCGTACGCGCGGGCATCGATACGTATCAAGAACCTGTCGTATACATGCGAGCGGACTCCGCGGTCGTCCGCTCGGAAGGTTTCGAAGCGCAAGCGCGCGTTCAGGTAACCGTCGGCGCGCGATCGATCATCGCGACGCTCAACGTCGTCTCCGGAGATTGGCTCCAACCTCATCAGGCTGCGCTGTCGGAATCCGCCTGGCACAAGCTCCAACCTGCGCCGGGCTCGCTCGCGTTCATGAGTCACCCCGATCCGGTGAGCTCGATGCAGCATGTGCGGGCCAAGATTTACGGCAAAAAGCTGGGC
>DATCLP010000668.1:0-7229 GCA_036563855.1 Steroidobacteraceae bacterium
ATTTCACGGAGAAGGGCGCGGCCTACTATCTCCACAGCGCGACGTTCATAGCCAAGATCGTGCTGTTCGCGATTGTCGGCTTGTTGTCGATTCAGCCGACGCGACGCTTCCTCGCATGGCGACGCGAGCTGCAGGCAGGAAGGCAAGTGCAGCCGAGCGCCGAAACTCTTGCCAATATTCGCAAATTCGTGCACGCCGAATTGGCGCTGCTTGCCATCGTGATCCTGTGCGCGGTGCTGATGGCGCGCGGAATCGGTTATTTCGGTTGAGTCGGGCAACGCGGCCTTGAGCTCCTCCAGCGTATCCGCCGACGCTCGCAAGGTAGCGCCTGAACGTCGCTCGTTCGCGGCGTTGAGACACCGCGGCTATCGCGGCTTCTTCTTCTCCATGGCCGCGGCGATGATGGCCGACAGCATCGAGCACGTCATCAGCTACTGGGTCATCTTCGAGAAATTCCGCTCGCCCGCGCTCGGCGGCTTCGCAATCGTTTCGCACTGGCTGCCGTTTCTCCTGTTCTCCGTGTATGCCGGCGCGCTCGCCGATCGCTTCGATCCGCGGCGCCTGATCCAGATCGGCATGGCGCTGTTCATGTTCGTATCGATTGCGTGGGGCGTGCTGTTCCTCACCGATACGCTGCAAATGTGGCACGCGATGGTCTTGCTCGTGCTGCACGGTTTCGCCGGCGTGCTGTGGAGCCCGCCTGCGCAAGTCTTACTGCACGACATCGTCGGACCGGACTTGTTGCAGAGTGCCGTGAGACTGAACGCTACGTCGCGCTATCTCGGATTGTTGCTCGGTCCTGCGGTGGGCGGCCTCATCCTGATCGTCATGGGTCCGACGTGCGGCATTCTTTTCAATGCGCTCTTGTACCTGCCGACGATTCTCTGGCTCTGGCGCGCGCCCTACGGACCGCGTTTTCGCACGACGCCGAGGCCGGTGCGTGCGATCCGCGGATTTCGCGATATCGCATCGACGGTGCGCGAGATCGCCACGCATCGCACGATCATGCCGATGACGCTGCTCGCCGGCGGGGCATCGCTCCTGATCGGCACCGCGTACCAGGCGCAAATGCCGGGATTTGCGCACGATCTCGGCCATACCGATGCGGACTTCTCGTACAGCGTATTGCTTGCAGCGGATGCTGCGGGTGCGTTGACTGCGGGGTTCGTGCTCGAGAGCCGTGGGCTGCTGCCGCCGAATCCGCGCACGGCCTGCGTGCTCGCACTTCTTTGGTGTGGAGCGCTCGTGGGATTCGCCCTTTCACCGTTTTACCCGTTGTCGCTCGCGTTACTGTTCGTCGCGGGGTTCGTCGAACTTTCCTTCAACTCGATGGCACAAACGCTCGTACAGTTGCATGCACCAGCGGACATTCGCGGCCGCGTCATCGGCGTCTATTCGATGGCGGCCTTGGGGATGCGCACGTTTAGCGGCGTGACTATCGGCGTCATCGGCGGGCTCATCGGTATTCACCATTCGCTTGCGCTGAGTGCACTGACGCTCGCAGGCTTCGTGGCGGTCCTGTTTCCCTTGACGATGCGGACCCCCGGGGTGCGTTCGTGAGCGTCGGGAATCGACTCGATTGGAAGCAGTGCTAAGATCGCCCTAGGCCTCACAAAGGAGCGTCCATGCGTCCAACCCGACCCTGCGTGTTGGCGGCACTCGCGGCCGCAGCCTGCGTCTCGACTTCGGCCTCAGCCGCTGAACTAGGGTTTTATGTCGGATTCCTCTACGGCGATTCGAGCAAGCAGTATGCCCTCGAGGAGTTCGACAACCTAGCGCGCTCTTTTTACAACTTTATCGACTATCAGCCGTCTCAGCGCGCTTTCGCTAAAGGGAAGGACGGCGAGTCATACGGCTTTCTCGCCGGCTATCGGTTGACGCAGCATCTCGCGTTCGAGGGCGGCTACGTCTACCTGGGCAAGCAGAAGTACAACGAAGAATCGTCCGGCGTGTTCATTCCTGGCGACGGCGAAGATCCGATCCCCGAGACCTGGGGCGTGAACTTCACGAGCAAGACGTCCGGTTTCATGCTGTCAGCGCTCGGAGTCCTGCCGATCAGCTATTCGTGGGAGGCATACGCGCGTGCCGGCGTGCTCATCGCGTCGAACACGTTCGATGTTTTTGCGAGCAACGGCCAATTGGCATTTCGGGACGATTTCAATGAGTCGAGCACGGATTTACTCGCCGGCGTCGGCATCTCCGTATCGCTCGCCGAGGTGTATGCCATTCGCGCGGAGTATCAACGCATCTTCGATGCAGGCCATGGAGACCTCGGCGAATCCGATCTCGATCTCATTACGATCGGAGTGACGGTGTCGTTCTGACGCTCGCGAAGCGAGCGTGGACAAAGGGCTCGGGGCGCGGGGGTTCGGGAACGGCAACAGGCGCGAGGCGACAGCCAGGCCGAAGCGCGCGAAGAACTTCCCTCTCCTCCGTGCGGGAGGCTCCTCCTACGCATCCTGTGTTCGGGGCATTCGTGCGTGCGTGGAGGTGAGGGGAAGAACCGCGCTGCGCGCGTTCCTTCAGTCTTCAGCCTTTGATAGCCCGAATCACGAGCCATGCTGCATCTCCTTCGCCACCTTCTCCGCCTGCTCGATCACTCTGAGCACGTTCTCGCCGGCAAGCATTTTCAAGTCGCGGTCGGTCCAGCCGCGGCGGATGAGCTCGGCGAACAGCGCAGGGTAGGTGGAGACGTCGTGCAAGCCTTCGGGCCAGATGTCGTTGCCGTCGAAGTCGCCGCCGATGCCGACGTGCTCGATACCTGCGACGTTGCGAATGTGCTCGATGTGATCGGCTACCTTTGCGATCGTGGTCTTAGGTAAGACGTACTTCTGACGAAGCTCTTGATCGATTCGTGCGCGCTCAGCAGGATCGGTGATGCCCTCGGTGCGCGCCTGCAATTCGTCGCGTCGCGCACGCTGGACGCGGGCAATCTCTGGATCGATGAATTCGGCGACGAAGGTCACCATCACGACGCCGCCGTTCGCAGGCAACCGCCGCAGAATTTCATCGGGCACGTTGCGGGGATGGTCGCAAATTGCACGCGCGGATGAATGCGAAAAGATGACCGGCGCCTTCGTGACACGCAGTGCGTCGTCCATCGTCTCGACCGATGTATGAGATAAGTCGACGAGCATCCCCAAACGGTTCATTTCCAATACGACCTGCTCGCCGAACTCGGTCAAACCGCCGTGGACCGGCGGCAAGGCGGCGGAATCCGCCCAGTCGGTGTGAATGTTGTGCGTCAACGTCATGTAGCGTGCGCCGAGCTCGTAATACATGCGTAAGAGGGCGAGGGAGTTCTCGATGACGTGCCCGCCTTCCATACCGAGCAGCGATCCGATCTTTCCTGAGCGCTTCGCTCGACGAATTCCCGCCGCCGAATCCACGTACCGCAGCGCCTCGGGATAGCGGGCGATGATGCGTTTGGCGATGTCGAACTGCTCGAGCTGCGTCCGCGCCCAATTGCCAGGCGGATTGCCTGGTACGTACACGGACCAGAACTGCGCACCGACGCCGCCGGCCTCGAGACGCGCGAGATCCGTTTGGCCGGAAACGTGGCCGCGCAAGTCGTAGCGCTTCACGTCCTGCGGAAATTCGCGATTGATCCGCACCTGCCACGGAAGGTCGTTGTGGCCGTCGATGAGAATCGTCCTCTTGAGGAGCTTACGTGCGCGCTCGAGCGCAGGATCCGACGTCGCATCGCTTGCCTGAAGCGCATGCGGTGCAAATGCGAGGACGCAAATTAGTGCCAAGGGCAACGCGCGCAGAAAACCCATAGATCGATCCCCTCGTTTCAAGCCAGGTCGTTGAGCGCTGGCGGCCGAGATTCAGCTTTTTTCGCACGGCCGCACGCCTCTAAAGCTGAACGTTACCTGACTCGGAGCATTCAGGCACGGATCAGCTCTTCGGGGCGATATTGGAGCCGCAGTCGAAGCAGATCGACTTGGGTGGAAGGAGATAGACAATGAAACGCATCCTTGCCGCAGCCCTGGCCGCCACGTTGCTTGTTGGGCCGGTGTTGGCCGAAGCGGGAGACCGCAACCATTCGCGCCACGAGGTGCGCGGCTCGCATGGTCACCATCATCATGGGAAAGCGCACCATCATGACCTTCACGTGGTGCGCCATGTGCATCATCCCGTGCGTTTCCATGCCGGCCACTACCACCGGCCGGTCGGCTATCGGCATCAGGTATGGCACGTCGGTGCACGATTGCCGGCAGCTTATTGCGCTCCGCGCTACATCGTGCACGACTACCACGTCTATCACCTGCATCGCCCGCCCCGCGGGTATCACTGGGTACGGGTGGACAACGACGTCGTGCTCACCGCCATTGCGACAGGCGTGATCGCAGCGGTCGTCCACGATTTGTTCTACTAAGGTGCCGACCGGGATAGCAGACTACGCTGCAGGATGCGGGTAGGTGCGCGACAGCATGGGGCAAACTTTTGCTTCTCTGCTATCCCCCTTTACATGAGCGACGGGCCTCAAGCAGAGCGAAACGTGCGGTGAGGCGAACTCTCAATTCTCCATTCTCAATTCTCGATTGGAGTGGAGCGGATCTTCTCTCCGATTCGCACGTTGCACCCATACCAAACAGGCGAGGAATTCATCATGTCTCTTGCCGATTTCACCGAGACTCGCGAAATCATTACAGCAGCGGCGACTGCCGAGGTGCCCAGCGACAAGCCCGCGATTTGCGGGACAGTTATGCTGCACTGCCTCGACAACGGTGAGCCGATGCGCCTGACGATGCCTATGCTCGATGCGATGCTGCTATTGAACTCGCTGCGTCAGATCGAGGAGGAGTTCGGGTTGGAGGAATGGACGGCGCGTCTCGCTTCCGGCATGAACACGATCGAGGAACTGGGCGACGAGTTGCACGACCTCTATCTCGAATGTCTGGAGGACGGCAAAAGGCACCTTAATTCGTGACTCGTGACAAAGCGCTTCGAAGTTCCGATGGGGTGACCTTAAGAATTCTTCCGACTCGATCTCGTAGCGTCCGGCGCTCAGCGCGGGAAATCATGCGAGTCGTGAGTCACTAGTCACCACAATCACGATCCCGCAGGGCACCAACCCCCTCCCCGAAACGTTGGGTGTCTCGATCCACTCGCGGAGGCTCCCATGGTTCAGAAGCAGGTACTGGCCACTTTTCCCTGCCGGCTGCGTCGTCGCATGCGAAACATGCCGGCGGTCGCATGGACGATTCGAACCTGTACGACGCCTCGGCGCGAGCACCGATACGGACCCGCTGGCGTCTGTTCGACGAAGCCCGCCTACGGCGTACTGCTGGCTCGCTGAGCGATGGACAAATCGCTGCGATTACGTGAGGGCCTGCCGCATCCTCGCGGTGCGACGTGGGACGGCAAAGGCGTGAATTTTTCGCTGTTCTCGGCTCACGCTACGAAAGTGGAGCTCTGCTTGTTCGATTCGCGCGGCGAGAAGGAGCTGCAGCGCATCGAGTTGCCGGAGTTCACCGATGAAATCTGGCATGGCTATGTCGAAGGGCTCGGTCCGGGCACCGTGTACGGTTATCGCGTGCACGGCCCGTATGAGCCGGAGCAGGGGCATCGTTTCAATCCCAACAAGCTGCTGCTCGATCCGTATGGGCGCGAGTTCATCGGTCAGCTCAAGTGGGATCACGCATGTTTCGGCTACACGATAGGAGCCGAAGGCGACGATCTGACCTTCGATGAGCGCGACAGCGCGCCGTTCGTACCGAAATGCGTCGTCGTCGATCCTTCCTTCGACTGGAAACAGAACATGAAGCCGCTCGTGCCTTGGGATCGCACGATCCTGTACGAGACGCACGTACGCGGCTACACGAAGCTCCATCCGCGAGTGCCGGAGGCGTTGCGCGGCACGTTTACTGGATTGTCCGTACCCGAGGTGATCGAGCACATCAAGTCGCTCGGCGTCACGTCGGTCGAGCTGCTCCCGATCCATATGTTCATCAACGACGCGCAGTTGCTCGAGCGCGGGTTGACCAACTACTGGGGCTACAACTCGATCGGCTTCTTCGCGGCCGATCCGCGCTACTTTGCCGATCCGATGCGCGGCGTGCAGGAATTCAAGGAGATGGTCGCGCGCCTTCACGACGCCGGGCTCGAAGTGATCCTGGATGTCGTCTACAACCACACGGCCGAAGGCAACGAGCGTGGTCCGACGCTCTCGTTCAAAGGCATCGACAACGTCTCGTACTATCGACTGCTGCCAGACAAGAAGCGCTATTACATCAACGACACGGGTACCGGAAACACGCTGAACCTCAGTCATCCGCGCGTCATCCAACTGGTGACGGACAGCCTGCGGTATTGGGTGCAGGAGATGCGCGTCGACGGTTTCCGGTTCGACCTCGGCACGATCCTCGCGCGGGAGCCGAACGGTTTCGACAATCAAAGCGGCTTCTTGAAAGCTTGCTCGCAGGATCCCGTGCTCGGCGGCGTGAAATTGATCGCCGAGCCTTGGGACTGCGGCCCGGGCGGCTATCAGGTCGGCGAATTTCCGCCTGGGTGGGCCGAGTGGAACGATACGTTCCGCGATACCGTACGCGATTTCTGGCGAGGCGAAGCATCGGCGGCGACGCTCGCGCCGCGACTGTTGGGCTCGCCTGACCGATTCAACAAGTACGGACGCAAGCCGTATGCGAGCGTCAATTTCATCACCGCGCACGACGGATTCACCCTGCATGACTTGGTGACGTACAACGAACGGCACAACGAGGCGAACGGCGAGAACAATCGCGATGGGCACGAACACAACCGCTCCTGGAATTGCGGCGTCGAAGGCCCGACGGAGGATCCGCAGATCAACGAGCTGCGTGTCCGTCAGATGCGCAACTTGCTCGCAACATTGCTCGTCTCGCAAGGCACGCCGATGCTGCTTGCCGGTGATGAATTCGCGCGTACGCAGAAAGGCAACAACAACGCCTACTGCCAGGACAACGAGATCAGTTGGGTCGATTGGAGGCTTGCCGAGACGAACGAGCATCTCGTGCGATTCGTTCGCAAGCTTACTTTGATACGACGACGCTATCCGATCCTGCGCCGCAGCCGCTTCCTCTCGGGAGAAATGAACGAGGAGCTAGGTATCAAGGAGGTCACCTGGGTCAATGCGACCGGCGAGGAGATGGAGGCGGAACAATGGTCGGACCCGATGATGCGCTGTTTCGGCATGCTGCTCGACGGTCGAGCGCAAGAGACCGGCATCCGCCAGCTGGGACACG
>DATCLP010000669.1:0-11651 GCA_036563855.1 Steroidobacteraceae bacterium
AGGAACGACAAAGCGAGAATCTTGATCGAGGGGTGGCGGTCGACGAAGTTACCGATCGGCCCGGCGAGAAACATCATCACCAGTACGGCCACGACGACGGCAGCGATCATTACTTCGACATGATCGGCCATGCCGACGGCAGTGATCACCGAATCGAGCGAGAACACGATGTCGATGATGGCGATCTGCGTGATGACGCTCAGGAAAGATGCCGCAGCCACGGCGCGACGCTCGTGCTCGACGCCTTCCAGGCTCGTATGGATCTCGAGCGTGCTCTTGGCGAGGAGGAACAACCCGCCGCCGATCAGGATGAGGTCTCGGCCGGAGATGCCGACACCCCATACCTCGAAAAGATCGGCGGACAAACCCATCACCCAAGTGATCGACAACAGCAGCGCAATGCGCGTGAGCATTGCCAGTGCCAGGCCGATCGTGCGTCCGCGCGCCTGCTGGGGCTTCGGGAGCCTGCCGACGAGAATGGAAATGAAGATGATGTTGTCGATCCCGAGAACGATCTCGAGGGCGGTCAACGTCACGAACGCCAGCCAAACCTGCGGATCGGTCAACAGTTCCATCGATCACTCCATCGGAACCAGTCTCGAGTCGACTTCGGCGTGTCAGCGCTGAAACGTCTCTCTCGCGTCGAAGTCTCCGTCTTCGCGCAACGACTCGCGCCAAGCGGGATCACTCCGTACTTCGCTGCCCGACCGCTTGTCGCCGCGAAACCCACAGCGAAGCAACGATGCCGACCGCCAAAAAGCCTACGATCACGCCGAGCGAAACGGCGTGCGGGATCGACACATGGTGATGCAGCATCATCTTCACGCCGACGAATCCGAGGATGAAAATCAAGCTGATCTTCAGGTACTTGAACATCATCATCAGCCCCGCGATCGCGAAATACAGCGCCCGCAATCCCAGGATTGCGAACGCGTTCGAGGTGAACACGAGAAACGGATCCTGAGTGACCGCGAAAATCGCCGGAATCGAATCGACTGCGAAAACGACGTCCGCCAGATCGACGAGCAGGAGCGTGACGAAGAGCGGCGTTGCGGCGCGCGCACCGTTCACGGTCGTGAAGAAGCGCTCGCCGTCGAGCTGGTCGGTGACCGGATAGACGCGGCGCGCGATCCTCACCAACACGCTCTTGCTCGGATCGAACTCCTCTTCCTCGCTCTTGAGCATGCGGGCGGCGGAAATCAACAGAATTCCGCCGAACACGTAGAACATCCAGTCGAACGCATGAATCAATGCGGCGCCCATCGCGATCATGGCGCCGCGCAGCACGATCGCGCCGACGATGCCCCAGAAGAGCACTCGATATTGAAACTGAGGCGGGATCTTCATGAACGTGAAGATCACCGCGATGACGAAGATGTTGTCGACCGACAGCGACCACTCGAGCAGATAACCGGTAACGTACTGCAAGGCCGCTTCCACGCCGCCGGGCGCTTCTTCCGATCCTTTCCAGCCGAACCAGTGATGCTCGTAGATTCCGTAGACGAGACCAGTGAAGGACATCGCGACGGAGATCCAAACGAGCGTCCAGCCAAGCGCCTGGCGAACGGAGAGCACGCGCGACTCACGATGCAGCACCCCCAGGTCGAGCGCGAGCACGCCGATGAAGATCGCGAAGAAGCCGCCCCAGACGATCCAGTTCATGAGCTAACCGTCGGTGCGCCGAGCATGGCCGTGAGCCGGCAGCCTGCGCTTGAGTTACGGCAGCGCATCGAGCTCCGACTTTTCTTTCTGTTGCGGCATGAGATCCGCCGCGGTCAGTTTGAGGTCGAGCGCCACGGCCGCCGCAATGAAGATGGACGAATACGTACCGACGACGACGCCGACGATAATGGCCATCGAAAAGCCGCGCAGCGTCTCGCCGGCCAACACGTACAGCGATCCGACGACGAACAGCGTCGAGAAGCTCGTCATCAACGTTCGCGACAACGTCTGGTTGATTGCGACGTCGAGCATTTCGGATGGGGACATCTTGCGCTTGGTGTGGAGCACCTCGCGCACGCGGTCGAAGACCACGACGGTATCGTTGATGGAGTAACCGATGACCGCGAGGATCGCCGCCAGCACGGACAGATCGAAGGTCATCTGAGTCAGCGCGAAGAAACCGAAGATGCCGACGGCATCGTGGATCGCCGCGATGACGGTTCCCGCAGCCATTTTCCATTCGAAGCGGAAGGCCACGTAGATCAGAATCCCGATGAAGCAGAAGAGCATCGCGAGTCCGCCCTGCTCCGTCAGATCCCGCCCCACCTGAGCGCCGACGTAATCCGGCGAACCGCGCAGCTCGAAACCCGCATCGACGGCCTTCAGCGTCTCGAGGATGGCGTTAGCGACTTCGTTCGGATTTTGTTGGCCCGTCTGACCTTCTTGCGGCGGCACGCGTACGATGAGCTCACGGGAGCCGCCGCTTGCCCCCTGAACTTCCACGCGGTAGCCGGCCTGGTCCAGCGCTTCGCGCACGCGCTGCACCGACACTTCCGCCGGATTGTCGAGCTCGACGATGACGCCGCCGGTGAAGTCCAGCCCGAAATTCAAGCCTCGGACGGCCAAGAGCGCGGCTGTCCCGACGATGAGCACGAGCGAAATGGCGTAGCACCACTTACGCCGCGCCATGAAACGGATTTGCGGGGTCTTCTTGAAAAATTCCATGCCGACGCGCTCGTGCTCGTGGTTCGCTAAACGGGCAATTCAGCGAGCTTGCGTCGCCGCCCCCAGATCAACTGGATCAACGCGCGACTGCCGAGAACCGCTGTGAACAACGACGTTGCGATACCGATCGTCAGCGTCACGGCGAATCCGCGGATCGGTCCGGTGCCGAACGCAAACAGCACGATGCCGGCAATCAACGTCGTGATGTTCGCATCGAGGATTGCGGAGAACGCTTTGTCGAAGCCGGCATGAATCGCCGCCTGCGGCGAGTTACCGAGACGCAGCTCCTCGCGTACGCGCTCATAGATGAGGATGTTCGCATCGGCCGCCATACCGACCGTCAACACGATGCCTGCAATACCGGGCAGCGAGAGCGTTGCGCCCAAACCGCTCATGGCGGCAACGAGCAGCACGACGTTCGCAAGCAGCACGACGCAAGCGATGGCACCGAAACCTCGGTAGTAGAGAATGAGGAACGCAAAGGTCAGTAGCGATCCGATGACCATTGCGCGAAAGCCGTTGCGGATGTTGTCTTCGCCGAGGCTCGGTCCCACGGTGCGCTGCTCGACGAGGAAGTTCGACGTGGCAAGCGAACCTGCACGCAACAGCAACGCAATCTCGCGGGCTTCGGCAGCGCCGAAACCGGTGATGCGGAAGGCCGAGGAGAACACGCCTTGGATCGTCGGCGCGGTCACGACCTCTTCTTCAGTGCACCACTCGCCGTCGCGGATGCCGCGGCAGACTTCGCCCTCGGTCAGCCGTTTGCGTTCCTTGTAAACGACCGCCATGCGGCGCCCGACGTTTTCCTTCGTTGTCGCCAACATTGCGCGACCGCCGCGGTCGTCGAGCTTCACGTTGACCTCGGGTCCTTGATCGCCGAACCCGGTCCTGGCGTCCGTCAGCTGATCTCCGGACACGATCAACTCGCGCTTCAGCAAGATCGGAGTGCCGTCGCGGAACTTGTAGAGCTTGGTGCCGAGCGGCGCGCGGTTCGTGCGTGCCGCTTCGTACGGATCGCGGGTTTCGTCGACGAGACGAAATTCGAGCGTTGCCGTTGCACCGAGCACGCGGATGGCCTCGTTCGGATCGTCGACGCCCGGGAGCTCGACGAGAATGCGGTTGCGTCCGCGGCGTGTAACGCGAGGCTCCGCTACGCCGAGCTGATCGACGCGGTTGCGCAGCGTCGTGATGTTCTGCTCGATCGCAAGATCCTGGCGCTCCTTGATCTGCTGTTCAGTGAACGTGACGTTGAGTACGGGAGTCGGCCCGGAGGTGTCGGCCGTGACGTTGAGACCCAGCGTGTCGTCGGTGATCGCCTTCGTGGCAGCCTGCAAATCCTTGGCATCGCGCAACGTCACTTTCACGGCATTCCTGTCGACCAGGACAGTCCCGGAGATGCGCCGCTCGCGAAGCTCGCTGCGGATGTCGCGCTCCAACCGCTCGAGCGCCTGCGTGATCGCGCCCTCAACGTCCACCTCGTAGAGGAATTGCACGCCGCCCCGCAAATCCAGACCCAGCGGCATCGGCTTCAGACCGATCGCGCGCATCCAACTCGGCGCGCGCGACTCGCGGGTGAGCGCAATGATGTAGTCGCCGGGCGCCGCAGCGCGGATCGAATCGCGCGCTTTGAGCTGCTCATCGACCGACGGGAATCGCACGACGAGGCGATCCTCTTCGATGTAATGAGCGTTCGTCGGGATATTCGCCGTTCGCAGAATTCCGATGACTTGCTCTTCTGTCGCGCTATCCATCGCGCCGCGATCCTTTCGGGAGATCTGCAACGCATTGTCGTATCGAAAGGCGTTGGGAGCGGCCAGCACGATCCCCGCGATCATGACGATCGCGACGACCCAGTAGCGCCAAGTGGGAAACTGATACATGCGGTCTCGCTCGCGAAGCGGGAATCAGGCGTTCTTCAAAGTGCCTTTCGGCAACACTTGCGCGACCGTATGACGCTGCACCTTGACGTTGACGCCGGGCGCGATTTCGACGGTGATGAACTGCTCACCCACCTCGGTGATCTTGCCTACGATGCCGCCGCTCGTTGCGATCTCGAGCCCGGCTTCGAGGGAGTTCACCATTGCACGGTGCTCCTTGGCCCGCTTGGTCTGAGGACGGATCAGCAGGAAGTAGAAAACGACGATCATGATGAGCGGGAGCAACAAGGCTCCCATGCCCGATGAGCCCGGTGCTGCGCCTTGTGCGTAGGCGGTGGAAATCAGCCAATCCATCTCGAATCAACCCCCCTCTGGAATGGGCGAACATCCCGAGGCGTCGGACCCCAGGGCAAATGAGCGGCGCATTATACACAGGCAAAACCGGCTCGAACGGCGCCTTCTGACCCCTGCGGACAGCTCCCGATCAGTGGAAAAAAGCTAGGGCGGCCCATCCAGTAGGTACACTGGGCGCCCGCGCGTGCCGCAGCGCGTCGCACAGGTGAATGCATGCTTTGGAGCGAGATCGGGGTCATCTTCCTGCTGGTGCTGTTGAACGGGTTCTTCTCCCTCTCGGAGATGGCGTTGGTCTCCTCGAAACGCACCCGCCTGCAGGCACTCGCTGAGCAGGGTCGGGGAGGCGCGAAATCGGCACTGGCATTGCTGGAAGATCCGACGACCTTCCTGTCGGCGATCCAGATCGGGATCACTCTGATCGGTCTCATCACGGGCGTGTATAGCGGCGCAAGGCTCGCCGAACCCCTCGCCAGCTCCCTGCTGCCGCTCGGCGTGCCGGAGCGCTACGCCATCGAAGTTTCATTCGCCGTCGTGGTCGTTCTGGTGACGTACGTATCCCTGATCGCCGGCGAACTGGTCCCGAAGCGGGTCGCGCTGTCGCACGCTGAGACGCTCGCCATCTACGTCGCTCCGATCATGCGCGTGTTCGCCAAGCTCATGGCGCCGGGTGTCTGGTTGCTGCGATCGTCGGTCAATCTGGTGCTGAGGATTTTGCCGGTCTCCTCAGCCCCTCAAACGGCAGTGACGGAAGACGATTTGCGGGCACTCGTGGCCGAAGGCACGCGCGCCGGCGTGTTCCTCGCCTCCGAGCGCCGACTGCTAGAAGGCGTGCTGGCGCTCGCCGACCGTAAAGTCGGCTCGATCATGATCCCGCGGCAGGACATCATTTGGCTCGATCTCGACGAACCGCTCGAAACGATTTGGCAGCAAGCCAAGGAAAGCGGGCACGCGCGATTTCTCGTCGCACGCGGCAAGCTCGACAACCTGCTGGGGATGATCACGCTCGCGAACCTGAGCGAAGCCATGCGCCGCGGCCATCTGGACCCCGAACGCGATCTCGAGCCGCCATTGCACATTCCCGACTCGATTTCGGTGCTGCAGCTCCTCGACCAATTCCAACGCTCGAGCACGCACTTGGCGATCGTCACCGACGAGTACGGCGACATCGAGGGCATCACGACGCCCATCGATATCCTGAAAGCGATCGCAGGCGAGCTACCCGAGCTCGGCAGCCGCGAGCGGCCCGAAGCGGTTCAGCGCGAGGACGGAAGCTGGATCGTCGACGGTCACATGCCGATCGAGGATCTACAGCGACGACTCGGACGCCGAGACATGACCGGCCGCGACTATCACACCGTCGCCGGTTTCGTCCTGGCACGGCTCGGACGCATTCCGAAGCCCGGCGACACGATGACGTGGCGCGATCTCAAGATCGAGATCGTGGATATGGACGGAGTCCGCATCGACAAGGTGCTGCTGTCGGGGGCGAAGCCGCCGGCAGCAAATTGAGAATTGAGAATTGAGAATTGTGGCCGTCGCACATTCGCGCGGTCGGAATTGAGAATGGAAAACTGACAATAGTGAATCCGCGCCGCTGTCGCGGTTTATCGCTCGGCGCACCGCGCCGCCAATTCTCAATTCTCCATTCTCAATTCTCAATTCTTTCTGGTTTCTGGTGCTGCGCCAACCACTCCCGCCAGATCGCGAGCGTAACGGCGAGCAGAACGGGACCGATGAACAATCCGACGAGGCCGAAGGCGAGCACGCCGCCGAGCACGCCGAAAACGACCAACAAAAAGGGCATGCGCGTCGCATTCGAAATGACGAGCGGGCGCACGATGTTGTCCATCCAGCTCACGAGCAGCATGCCCCAGAGCAGCAAGCCCACGCCTTGCCAAATGTGATTCGTGAGCAAGAGCCAGACGCCTAGGCTGACCCACACCACGGGCGCGCCGAAAGGCACGAGTGCGACGAGCGCAGTGAGCGCTCCTAGGAGGACCGGCGCTTTCACGCCGAACAGCGCGTACCCGATGCCTGCCACTGCGCCTTGCGCCAGTGCGCCGAGCATCAGCGCATACACGACTGCCTGCGTCGTCGAGCCGACCGCATCCAAGTAATCGTTCACCGTCGGACCGAGGATGCCTTCGAGAATGGATCGCGCTTCTCGCAGCACTCGAGGCCCATCGCGCAACAGGAAGAACAACGAGAGCACCGCGAAAAAAAGCTTGGCGACATTGCGTCCGACGCCGCCGATCAGGCGCGTGATCTCGACCGAGGACTCTTCCATCAGCACGATGAACTGCTGACTAATCGTCTTCGGATCGGCAGCAAGCTGATCGAGAAGATTCTGCAACCACGGCCCGACGCCAGGCAGATCGCGCAAAACTGGCGGCAGCTGCGGATGCGACGACAAGAATGCTTGAACCGTGTTGTACGCCGAAACGGCTTCCACGCGTACCAACAGCACCATCCAAATGAGCGGCACGATGATGATGATCGTCACGAGTAGGGTCGTCGCCAGGGATGCAACCGTTGCTCGCTGGCGGCAGAGCCGCAGCATCCGTTGGTGCGCCGGCCAGGCAACGTAAGCGAGGATCGCGCCCCAAATGAGCGGCACGAGAAACGGCCGCACGACGCTGAACGTCAGTAGCACGATACCCAGAATCAGACCGGCCACCAGCAGTCGCCGGAACCAGGGTGCAGTCGGAAGATCTGCGAGCATGCGTTTGGTCAGCGCATCGTCATGCGCCGTCGTTGGAAGTGCGCGGCATATTACCTTGAATCGTCCCTAGCCAGTTGACTCTGTGCCGATGCACACGGTTAAGAGCCTGCACCATCCTGATCCGGTTCCCGGGATGCGTAGAACTCCTGGACGAACGACTCGAACCGACGCCCCGCAATTGCCTCTCGCATCTTCCGCATCAAGTCGAGGTAGTAATACAAGTTGTGGATCGTCCCGAGACGCGCGCCGAGAATTTCGTTGCACCGATCGAGATGGCGTAGGTAGGCCCGCGTGTAGTTTCGGCACGTGTAGCAGTCGCATGCAGGATCGAGGGGGCTCGTGTCGGCTTCGTACCGAGCATTGCGGATCTTCACGACGCCCGTCGACGTAAACAAATGGCCGTTGCGCGCGTGCCGCGTGGGCATCACGCAGTCGAACATGTCGATGCCGCGACGCACGGACTCGACCAGATCTTCGGGCGTACCGACGCCCATCAGATAACGCGGGCGATCGCTCGGCAGATCGGGCTCGATCGTCTCCAGGATGTGCTCGCGTTCTTCCTTCGGTTCGCCGACCGCCAATCCGCCGACCGCATAGCCATCGAAACCGATTTCACGCAGTCCCGCGATCGATTCGCGCCGCAGCTCCGGATACATCCCGCCCTGCACGATGCCGAATAGCGCCCGCCGATTGCCGAGCCGGTCGAACTCGTCGCGACTGCGCCTTGCCCATCGCAATGACAGCTCCATCGAGCGACGCGCTTCTTCCTGCGTCGCCGGATACGGCGTGCATTCGTCGAAGATCATCACGATGTCGGAATCGAGATCCCGCTGCACTTGCATCGAGCGCTCGGGCGTCAGCAGGACGGGATCGCCATTGACCGGCGATCGAAAGCTCACGCCCTCCTCCGTAATCTTGCGCAACGTGGCCAGGCTGAACACCTGGAAGCCGCCCGAGTCCGTGAGGATGGGACCGTCCCAGTGCATGAAGCGGTGCAAGCCTCCATGGGCGCGCATCACGTCCATGCCTGGACGCAGCATGAGATGGAACGTATTCCCGAGAATGATCTGCGCGCCGATCTCCTTGAGCTCCTCGGGCGTCATCGCTTTGACGGTTCCGTAGGTCCCGACTGGCATGAACACCGGCGTCTCGACGACGCCGCGATCGAACGTGATGCGACCGCGGCGCGCGCGCCCGTCAGTGCAGAGAAGCTCGAATTTCATGCAATGTCCGTCGAACCGAGTGCGGCAAGGCCGCGGCGCATAGCGTAGCAGTAAGCGCGCGCAAAGCCGTCTTCTCCTCAGGATCGTGTGCCGGGTGCGCGCTCGAGGAACATCGCATCGCCGTAGCTGAAAAACCGATAACGTCGTGTGACGGCATGTCGGTAGGCATTCATCACGTTCTGGTAGCCGCCGAACGCACACACGAGCATCAATAGCGTGGATTCCGGCAAGTGAAAGTTCGTCAGCAGCGCATCGACGACGTTGAAGCGGAAGCCGGGCGTAATGAATAGGCGCGTTTCGCCCGTAAAAGGCGCGAGTTCGCCACTGGCAGCGGCAGCCTCGAGACTGCGCACGACCGTCGTGCCGACTGCAACAACACGGCCTCCCCGCTCGCGAGCCTCACGCACGGCCTCGCAAACCTGCGTGCTGACGCTGACGCGCTCGGCATGCATCCTGTGCTCGCGCAGATCGTCGACTCGTACAGGCTGGAACGTTCCGGCACCGACATGCAGCGTCACGTGCTCGATCCGCACGCCCATGGTGCGACACTGCTCGAGCATCCCCTCGTCGAAATGCAATCCCGCGGTCGGCGCCGCCACCGCGCCCGGTTCGCGGGCGTACACCGTTTGATATCGACGAACGTCTTCAGCCTCGGCATCGCGCTTGATGTACGGCGGCAAAGGCATGGCCCCGTGTTCGCGGAAATATTCGAGCGGATCCGCCGACAGCTCGAGCTCGAACAAGTCGTCGTGTCGGCCGATGAAGGTCGCTGTTGCCCCGCCTGGCAGCGCGATCGGGACCTCGTGCCGCAGCGGCTTGCTCGCATGCACGTGAGCGAGAATGCGGCGGCCCTCGAGAATGCGCTCGAGCAGAACTTCCACCTGGCCGCCGGTCGGTTTGGTGCCGATGACCCGCGCCGGTATCACGCGCGTATCGTTCAAGACGAGCAGATCGTCCGGCCGCAAGAGCTCGAGGAGCTGCGTGAAGGTTTTGTCTTCGACCGCGCCCGTAGCGGTGTTCAGATACAGGAGCCGGCTCGCCGTGCGCTCAGCCGGCGGGTGCTGGGCAATCAGCTCGAGAGGCAGTTCGTAGGCAAAATCGGCGCGGCGCATGTCGGGAGGCAGCAAAGCCAGGGCGCGCCAGTGTAGTCATGTGCGCCGGCATGACCAACGTGCGCCCCGGCCGCCCTTCAAATCGTCTCGGTATGAGGCGGTAGCGGTCGTCCCGGTGTAGGAGGTGCCGACGG
The DNA here is from genome assembly GCA_036563855.1 of Steroidobacteraceae bacterium. Taxonomy (GTDB): domain Bacteria; phylum Pseudomonadota; class Gammaproteobacteria; order Steroidobacterales; family Steroidobacteraceae; genus Steroidobacter. Next base: position 10,090 of record DATCLP010000669.1, read on the forward strand.
CACGTGGTGCTCGGGCCCCTCGAAGCGGAATCGTACGCCTTCACCACGTCCCCCAACATCCTCCGGAATCGTGATATCGATCGTCATGCGCTTCTTCATGCGCATCACGTTCATTTTGAGCTTCTCGCCCGGCCGATACGACCCGAGGATTTGCAATGCATGCGAAACGTTCCTCGGCACTCGCCCATCGATGTCGAGGATGACGTCGCCCTCTTCGAGCTGCAGTCGCGAATCGTTCGGCGCGCGCACCACCAGCAAGCCTTGATCGGTGCCGAAGTACTGTCCGAGCTTCGGCGTCAACGCGACGAGCTCGGCTGATCCGAAACCGCGAGGCGACCGCAAGAACTCGATCGCGGGAAGATGATTCAGCTCGCGCACGAACGGTGCCATTGCAAATCGCTCCGCGCGCCGCGCGACGACCGTCGCCGTCGCCGGCTTGCCGTCGCGCAAGTAACGCACCTTCACTTTTTCGTCCGGATCCACGTTTTCCATGATCGCCAACAATTTCTCGTGCGGCGTTTGCGATCCGTCCTTCTTCAACGACTTTTCGTTGAGCTCGATCAAGACGTCGCCCGCCTTCAAGCCTGCTTCGGCGGCCGGCCCACCCGGACTGACACTGAGAATCTCGACGCCTTCGCCGTCGTAAGTCGAGCGGATCGCGATGCCGAGCATCGCACGCGGCATCCGCCTCGAGATGATCGTGCTCGCCCGCGGCATGATGTCGGCCGACATCGCCATGCTGAGCTCCGCAACCTCGCGAGCCGCCTCTTCCAGGCGCTTGCGCGCCGCTTCGAGCTTGCGCTCCTGATCCTCTTGAGCGCGCTCCTGACGCTGCTCGGGCTCGGCCGCGATCGCAGGCTGCCCAAGAGCAAACTTGCACGCGAGCATCGCACACGCGACCGACATCGTCGCTTTCGCAGGCGATGCTCTCATCGAGCTACTCATAAACTTCCTCCACCGTTTCAGAACATGCTCGGTACGGATTCGGCGTACCGCACCTTGACCAAGGAATCCATCAGCTCTACGCGTTGGCTCCACAGCCGTTCGGCCTGTCGCTGATCGAGCCCTGTCTCTGAACCATGCGTGAGCTGCCAATCGAGCCACTGGATGCGCCGCTCCAGCGAATCCACCGTGACGGCGGTCGACACGCGCTCCACGTGCGGACGCGCGGGCAATGCTTCGAGCATCGCTTCGAGCCTGCGCGATTGCGCGATCAACTCGTCGAGCTCGGTGCTCGATGCGTTTTGCGGATCTTCGGTGTTTGCCAGCGGCTGCGAATCGATGCGATCCCGAGACGCTTCGATGACTGCGATCGCACCGAAGACGATGCAAGCCAGCGCTGCTGCAATTGCCAACGCGAATCTGTTTCTGCTCTTCGGCTGCTCCGCAACACGGGCTTCGATTCGCGGCCAGAAGTCGCGCGGAGGTTCGATCGCGGGCAGGCATCTCAGTTGCTCGCGCGTGCACGCCAGCCGCGCCGATTCGGCCAGACACGTGGCGCACTGAGCGACATGCGCGCGCACCGCCGCATCGACGGGTTCGCCGTCGCGCAAGCTCAACAA
>DATCLP010000670.1:0-13655 GCA_036563855.1 Steroidobacteraceae bacterium
ATCAGGGTGCCGTGCTCTTGGAGGTCAAAGTCGACGAATCGGGACGAGTTTCCGCAACTCAGCTGCTTCGTTCAAGCGGCTATGAACGCCTGGATCGCATGGCTTCAGTCAGCGCGCGCAAGCGCTGGGTCTTCGACGTGACGAGCTGCGAACGAAAGGATCTGCCCGCAACGGACGTCGTCGCAGTCGAATTTCGTCTCGAGTAGCAAGAGAAATTGCATGAAAAGCTGAAGCGCCCGCGGCACTGCAGGCGCTTCGCTCACACGATGCGCTTCGCGACGAGCTCTGCGTAGCGCGCATCGTCAACGCCCAAGTACTTCGATAGCACTTCGCGGGTGTGCTGACCGAGCGTCGGCGGCGCAGTGGCCGGCACCGGCGGCGTGAGCGACATCTTGATCGGACTTGCGACGAGCGGCACGGTCCCCGAAAGCGGATGCGACACGTCGACACGCATCCCGCGCGCCTTGACCTGCGGATGCTCGAATACCTGCGCGAGGTTGTTGATCGGGCCCACGGGGACGCCGAGCGGCTCGAGGAGCTGCACCCATTCTGCTACCGTGCGGCGGCGCAAGACCTCCGCTAGCAGCGGTATGAGCGTTTCGCGATTGCGTACGCGATCGGCGTTCTTCGTGAAGCGCGGATCGTCCGCGAAGTTGCAGCCGGCGGCTTCGCAGAATTTCGCAAATTGACCGTCGTTGCCGATCGCAAGCACGAGCTGGCCGTCGGCGGCATCGAACACTTGGTAAGGCACGATATTCGCGTGCGCGTTGCCCTGCCGCTTCGGCACGCGACCCGACACGAGATAGTTCATGTTCATATTCGCGATCATCGCGACCTGGACATCGAGCAGCGCCATATCGATGTACTGCCCGACACCGGTGCGTTCGCGATGCGCGAGTGCAGCTAGAATCGCGACGGTCGCGTACATACCGGTCGTGATGTCCGCAACGGCCACGCCGACTTTCTGCGGTCCGCCGCCCGGCAGGTCGTCGCACTCGCCCGTGATGCTCATCAACCCGCCCATCGCTTGGATGATGAAGTCGTAACCCGCGACGTTGCGCATCGGACCGGTCTGTCCGAATCCGGTGATCGAGCAATAGATCAATCCGGGGTTGAGCGCGCGCAAATCTTCGTAACCGAGCCCGTACCGCGCGAGATCGCCGACTTTGTAGTTCTCGAGCAGAATGTCGCATTGCTTGGCGAGATTTCGTGCGATCTGCTGGCCTTCGGGGCGCGAGATATCGAGCGTTACCGATTTCTTGCCGCGATTGGCGCCGAGGTAATAAGCCGACTCGCCCGTATCGCGACCCTCACGATCCTTGAGATACGGCGGTCCCCAGCCGCGCGTATCGTCGCCGACACCGGGACGTTCGATCTTGATGACCTCGGCGCCCAAGTCGGCGAGGATCTGTCCGGCCCACGGGCCGGCGAGCACGCGACTCATATCGAGAACGCGAATATGTGAAAGTGCGCCGGCACCCGTCGTGGATTGGCTCGTTTCGCTCATGGTTTTTTATCGGTGCGTCGAAACGAACGAAGGTACGCGAGCCGCGTCATAGTCAGCAAGGCCGGTCGAGGAAGCGCCGTCATGACAACAATACGGGCAGAAATGGCAGTCCTGTTCTTACTCGCCGTTCTGCCCTCCGCTCTTCGCGCGGACGAGCCGACGCCGGAACCTGCGACCGAGAAGCGCAAGCTCGATCTGAAGGCGCCGGATATCCGCAAGATTTTCTCGCCCGAGCAAATCGACGCAGTACTGAGTGAGGCGAAGGATCCGACGCTCGAGCACATCGAAGTCGAGGCTTTGCCGCTCGACGATCTGCCGCAACGAGACACGGGCGATCCCGCCGCCGAAAGAATCCTGAGGCGCGGACTGTCGTGGATTGCGCCTCGCGAGAATCGAGTCAGCCGACCGCCCGATGCGACGAGCCCGGATCGCCCGCCGCCTCCCATGCATTCGAACGACCTCCCCGGCACTCCGCGACCTCCCCATTAAGGCCCAATCAGGCGCCCCGCCTGTGCGAAACTTGCGGTTTTGCAGACCACAGGTGACTCGACTTTGAACGCGACCGCTGAATCAGCCAACTTGCTCTCTTCTCGCGTCGTGCCTCTCGAAGGCGGGGTGAATTTCCGCGACATCGGCGGGTATCCCGCCGCCGGGCGCATGGTCCGATGGGGAAGAGTGTTTCGTGCGGGGGTGCTCTGCTACTTCACTCCAGGCGACCAAGACGTTCTGTCGCGGCTGGGCATTCGCGCGATCTGCGACTTGCGCCGCGCCGACGAACGGCAGCGCGAGCCGACACGCTGGCCTGCGGCCGTCGCAAGAGCGTTGAGCTGGGAAGACGGCGAGAACATGCCGACGATCCGCGGCTTCGCTGCGCAGCGACCGAAAACGCCGGCGGGGATGCGCGCAGCCATGCTGGATCTCTATCGCGCGTTGCCGAACTGGATGGGCCCGCGCATCCGCGGTTTGTTCGAATGTCTGGCCGACGAGCACGTGCCCCTCGTCGTCCATTGCGCAGCCGGCAAGGATCGCACCGGCATCGCGATTGCAGTGCTGCTTGCAGCGCTCGGCGTGGACACCGATACGATCCTCGAGGACTACCTGCTGACGAACGATGTCGGGAATTTCGAGCGCTTCATCGCGGCTCGAAAAGACAGCCACCTCGGCCTTGCAGACGCTCATCAGACGCTTTTGTCGCTGCCGCCCGAAATGCGCGAGGTTCTGTTTGCCGCCGACGCGGATTATTTGTCCGCCGCACTCGAGCAAATCGCCCGCGATCATGGCGATATTGCAAGCTACCTCGAGTCGTTCGTGGGCTTGGACGAACGGACGATCGGACGGGTGTGTGACTTAATGTTGGAATGAAGGTTCGAATCAGCGAACGCTTGCCCGTGCGGGCTGGACGCACGCACAATCGCGCAACCCGATATCGCCGAAGCCGCTTTGAGGCCTGGATCCATCTCGTTCAAGCGCTTTCGGAACGCGCCCGCAGGTGAATGGAAACTTGCATCAAAGACCGATGCCCGCGATCCCGACGACGCCGACCATCGAAGACTCGCTCGTCTCCCGTGTCCTCGCGGAAGGCTTCAGCCGGCTCAAGTTTCCGGAGCCGCTGGAATCCGAGTTCAGAAAAGATCATCTGATCTCCAAGCACCGCTGGGTGCGAATGTCGCTCTTCGTCGTGATCGGCACGAGCGCAGGTTTCGCGCTCATCGATCATCGCGTCATCAACACGACGAACGCAGTTCCCGATCTCGTTCGTTTCGGTCTGCAATTGCCGATCCTGCTAATCCTGTTGCTCGCGACGGTCAGGCGGTTCTACATGAGCTGGTATCAGATCGCGATGCAGATCGGCGGTCCGCTGTTCGGCACCGGTACGATCCTGATGGCGATGTACGCCCTGCCCGAGCACACGGCGCTCGTGCTCGCACGCCTGATGCTCGTGACGTTCTTCTTCTATTTCATGGCCGGGCTACGTCTGCGTCAGGCACTGTGCGGCAATCTGATCATTCTCGCGCTGCTGATGACTGCAGGCGCATTGGAACTGCTGTCCTCTCACGTCGCGGCGTATTTGTCGTTCTCGATGGTGTGCGCAAACGTCATCGGCGGGGCGGGCGCCTACGCGCTCGAGCACGCCAATCGCACGTCGTTTCTCGAGCGTAAGCTCCTCGTGGAAATCGCCGAGCTCGACGGGCTCACGCGACTGTTGAACCGTCAAACCTTCGAAACGCGCGTCCACGACGCATGGCGGCGCGCCATTACCGAGAAGCGTGCGGTCACCGTCATCATGGTCGATGTCGACCATTTCAAGCTCTACAACGACAGTTTCGGACATCAGGCGGGCGACGAGTGTCTGCGCCGCATTGCGGCCGCCGTTCGCAACGCCATCCAAATGCGCCCTGGCGATTTCGTTGCGCGCTACGGTGGCGAGGAGATCATTGCAGTGTTGTGCGATCGTTCGACGGACGATGCCAAGGAAATCGCGCAGCGCATCGTGCGCGACGTAGCCGCGCTCGACATTCCGCACGTGTCTTCGGTGAACGGCGGATGCGTGAGCGTGAGCGTCGGCGCCGCAACGCAACTGCCGCCGATCACCGCTTCTTACGACGCGATCGTGCGGCTCGCCGATGGCGCGCTCTACACGGCGAAGCGGCAGGGCCGCAATCAGTGCGTTGCGGTGGAAGCAAGGGCGGTGGCGGCGTGATCAGGCTGTAGACTGTAGCTGTAGGCTTTAGGAAGAGCGCGCTCGCGCGCCATTACCTTTCATTTGCAGTGCCCTCTCGCGCATCGCGTCTCGACGGTCGCGCATCCCTGAACGTCAACGCTCGTTAAGCGACAGCCATGCTGCCTACGGGCTGCAGCCTACAGTCTAAAGCCTCTGTTCACAGCAGCGCTTCTATCTCCCCCGCCAACTCTTCCGGCTTCGTCGTGGGCGCATAGCGCGCTTTCACGTTGCCTGTGCGATCGATCAGAAACTTCGTGAAGTTCCATTTGATGCGCTCGCTGCCGAGCACACCCGGCGCGCTTTGCTTGAGCCACTTGTACAACGGATGTGCCCCGTCGCCGTTCACTTCGATCTTCTCGAACATCGGAAACGTCACACCGTAATTCTTTTGGCAGAAGGCGCCGATCTCCGCCGCGCTGCCGGGCTCTTGCCCTCCGAATTGATTGCATGGGAAGCCGAGCACGGCGAAGCCGCGGTCGCGATAGCGATCGTAGAGCTGCTGAAGACCGGCGTACTGCGGCGTGAACCCGCATTCGCTCGCGGTGTTTACGATCAGAAGAACCTTGCCCTCATAGTCGGACAGCCGTACGGGGTTGCCATCGAGCGAATTCGCGGTGAAGTCGTAGACGGTGGACATGGGAGCTCCTTCAAGCTCTAAGCGCTGGGGTCCGGTCAGAATCGCGCGAAGCGAGTACTGCCCATAGCCTACAGCCTACGGTCCACAGCCTGATAGGCGGGGGCGGGCCGCGAATGTTCTCCCGCTGCGCAGCCGCTCCCACAACCGCTCGTGGAAGAAATAGCCAATTGCGTTGCACAGCGGCTCGACAAAGGCAGCCGCCCCGCCGACCTTGACGTCGCCAGTCATGGCGTACACGACGCCGAAGGCGATGCTCATGTGCATGATCGTGAAAGTCACAGTCTTGGCCATAGGTCCTCCACGACTACAGACTAACCGCCAGAACCTTTCGTTCAATCGCACGTTTGAATCCTTGCAATAGACCGCACCGATCCTGAGTTGTCCGCTGCTTGCCTCCTTCCATATGCTCGCCCCGTGAGCTCCGGAGTTCGTATGCGCAGCCTTCGCCTCGCCTGCTATGCCCTCGTTGCCGTTGCGTTGACCGCGTGCGGCGTCAACCCCGTGACGGGCAAGAAAGAGATTCAGTTCATCTCTGAAGCCCAAGAACTGAAAACGGGCGAGGAGTACTATGCTCCGACACGCCAGGCCGAAGGCGGCGATCTAACGCTGATGCCCGAGCTCACCGAGTATGTGAACGAGGTGGGTCAGAAGCTCGCTGCAGTGGCCGATCGCAAACTGCCCTACGAGTTCGTAGTTCTGAACAACTCCGTACCGAACGCCTGGGCCTTGCCGGGCGGCAAGATCGCCATCAACCGCGGCTTGCTCACGGAGCTGAAGAACGAAGCGGAGCTTGCCGCCGTGCTCGGACATGAAATCGTGCACGCCGCCGCACGGCACGGCGCAAAGGCCCAGGAGCGCGGCACGCTCCTGCAGGTCGGACTCCTCGCGGCTCAGATCGGCGCCGTCGTCGGCGGCGTCGATGCGAACGTTGCGAACCTTGCCATCCAGGGCGCGGGTCTCGGCGCGCAGTTGATCCAACAGAAATACAGCCGCGAGCAGGAGCTCGAGGCCGACGAGTACGGCATGAAGTACATGAAGCTCGCGGGCTACGATCCGAGCGGCGCGATCGCCTTGCAGGAAACGTTCGTGCGGCTATCGCAAGAAGGCGGTCGACAGCAAAGCTGGCTCGAAGGCTTGTTTGCTTCGCATCCGCCCTCGCAAGAGCGTGTCGAAAGGAATAAGCAAACGGCGCAGCGTCTGGGACTCGGCGGCGAGCTCGGTGAGGAACGTTACGCTGCACGCACGAAGACGCTGCGTGAGGTCAAACCCGCTTACGACAAGTACGACCAAGCCCTCGCGGCTGCACGCAAGAAGGACTACGCCGCCGCCAAGTCGCTCGCCAACGAAGCCGTGAAAGCGCTGCCGCGCGAGGCCCGATTTCACGAGCTGCTCGGCCAGCTCGCGCTCGCGGAGAAGCAGCCCCAAGCGGCGTTACCGCATTTCGAGAAGGCGATCGAGCTCGACCCCGACTATTTCGCCAACTATCTCGGCGGCGGTGTCGCGCAATACCAGACCGGCAACAAAGCAAAAGCCGAAGAGTGGCTCACGAAGAGTGCGCAGCTCCTACCGACCGCGCCGGCTGCGTACTACTTGGGAAGCATCGCGCGCGAACGCGGCGATCGGGCACGCGCGATGGAGTATTTCCGTGCCGCCGCAAGCTCGAACAGCGAAATCGGACAGCTCGCCGCCGCAGAGTTCGTGCGCATGGATCTTCCGGAGAACCCAGGCAACTACATTGCCACGAGCGGTCAGTTCGACGCACAGGGCCGGCCTTTCCTCGTCATTCAGAACAAGTCGCCGGTGCCGCTGACGAACATCCAAATCACCCCGCTCCTCGTCGACGCAAGCGGACGCATTCTTCAGCAAGGCGCACCGGTGCGCGTGAGCCGTACATTGCGTCCGGGAGAGCAGCTTGCGGCCGATGCCGGCCTCGCCAGCCTCAGTCCGCAGCAACTGCCCTACGTACGCTTTCGAGTCGATCGAGCGAGCGTGGCAGAGCAGCGGTAAGCTCGCTTCGCTCGACGTTCGACTTCGCTTGGCGCGCACTCCGATGCGCGATGAGGCCTAGAAACTCTCTCGAAACGCCATGCAAAACCTCACCGACATCGCCATCTTCGTCAAAGTCGTCGAGCTTTCGAGCTTTACGGCCGCTGCCGAGGCACTGGAATCGTCCCAGCCGGTCGTCAGCAAGGCCGTAACGCGTCTCGAAGAGAAGCTAGGTGCGCGCCTGTTGAACCGCACGACGCGACGGCTGAGCCTCACCGAGGCCGGCGCGGAGCTGTATCGACGCAGCGTGCGGGCGCTCAAGGAAATCGAGAATGCCGAGCTCGAGGTGGCGCGTTTTCAGACCGAGCCGCGCGGTACGCTGCGCATCGCGGCGCCGATGTCGTTCAGCATCTTGCAGCTCGGACCGTTCATCCACGAATTCCTGCAAGGGCATCCGCACGTTTCGATCGAGCTCCACCTGAACGATCAGCGCGACGACCTCATCGAGGAAGGCCTCGATCTCGCGATCCGGATCGGGAGACTCGAGGAATCGAATCTCGTTGCGCGCAAGATCACGACCTGCCGACAGATCATCTGCGCGTCGCCCGCCTATCTCGAGAAGCACGGCGCGCCCACGCGGCCCGAGGACTTGCTCGAGCACAATTGCATTCTCTATTCCGTGCTCCTCACGCCGCGCGAGTGGCGCCTCACCGATCGCAACGGCGAGACGCACGTCGTGCCGGTCAACGGTACGCTGCACTCGAACAACGGCATGCTCAATAAAGCTGCAGCGCTTGCGGGCTTGGGAATCGTGCTGCTGCCGACGTTCTATATCGACGAGGCGCTCAAGCAAGGCGCATTGAAGCCGGTGCTGTGCGACTTCCGCCCGCCGGATGTTTCGGTGTACGCCGTCTATCCGGAACGGCGCAATCTGATGCCGAAAGTGCGCGCATTCATCGATGCGTTCGCCGCGAAGTTCGGCCCGACGCCGCTGTGGGAGAAGGACTGCCCGCTCGACTAAGTCTCGCTTCGCGCACCACAAGCGACCCGTCCGTGCCCGCGCTCGCACCGAAGCAGCGCACGAAAAGGCGTGCGAAGCCCTAACTCTTTGATCCACGACTGGCACCTCGCTTGCATCTTTGGTGCAGGCCAAACACAAGCACTTCCCTGCCGCTCCAACGTCGGGCGCGGTACCCCATGTGGGGATGCCACCCGACGGCTTCCTGCGGACCTCCGTCCGTAACCCGCGTTCGGGCGCATCCGGGCATCGTTATGCGAGCTCGTCACGGCGGCGCACCGCCGCCATCAGCGTCAGAGGAAATCAATGTCACGACAACGATTGGTCGTCGTCGGTAATGGAATGGTCGGACAGCGGCTGCTCGAGCGAATCGTCGCCGAGCATCACGCGTTCGACATCACCGTGTTGTGCGAGGAGCCTCGTGCGGCCTATGACCGCGTCCAGCTCTCCTCCTTGTTTGCAGGCAAGTGCGCGGAAGATCTCGCCCTTGCAGACGAACGGTTCTTCGCGAAGCATGGCATCGAGCTGCGACTGAACGAGGCCGCCGTCGCCGTCGACCGCAGCGCCAAGAGCGTCGCTACGTCCCGTGAGAGATCGATTCCATACGACAAGCTCGTGCTGGCTACCGGATCCACCCCGTTCGTTCCTCCGATTCCCGGACGCGACCGCGAGCGCTGTTTCATGTATCGCACGATCGAAGATCTCGAGGCGATTCGCGCGGCCAGCGCGAATTGCAAGAGCGGCATCGTCATCGGCGGCGGCTTGCTTGGTCTCGAAGCCGCCAAAGCGCTGAAAGACTTGGGGCTCGAAACGCACATCGTCGAGCTCTCGCCGCGCCTGATGACACTGCAGATCGACGAAGGCGGCGGGCGCATCCTGCGTCAGAAGATCTTGGAGCTCGGCGTCGGCGTGCACACGAGCAAGCAAACGACCGAGATCGTCGACGGCACGCAGGCATCGCACAAACTCGTGTTCGCCGACGGCACCGAGCTCGAAGCCGATATGGTCGTGTTCTCGTCGGGTATCCGACCGCGCGATGAGCTCGCACGTGCAGCCGGACTTGCAGTCGGCGAGCGCGGCGGCATCGTCATCGACGATCGTTGCTGCACGTCGGATCCGAACATCTTCGCCATCGGCGAGTGTGCGCTCTGGAATGGAAAGATCTTCGGGCTCGTCGCGCCTGGTTATCAAATGGCGCAAGTCTGTACCGCGCAACTCCTCGGTCGCGACGCGCCGACCTTCACGGGCGCCGATCTGAGCACGAAGCTCAAGCTGCTCGGTGTCGATGTCGCCTCGCTCGGCGATGCGCATGCGGCGTATGCAGGATCGCGCGCCTACACGTTCGTCGACGAGCGCAAGCAGATCTACAAGAAGCTCGTCGTCAGCGAAGACGGCACACGTTTGCTCGGCGGCATCTTGATCGGCGATGCCGAGGACTACGGGTTGTGGCTGCAGATGATGCTCGACGGCACGAAATTGCCGGAGCAGCCCGCCGAGATGATCTTGCCGCCGCGGGACGGCGACGGGCAGCGCAAAGCGACCGGCGTCGCCGCTCTGCCGGCGAACGCGCAGATCTGTTCGTGCAACAACGTGACGAAAGGCGCAATCTGCGATGCCGTCGAAGCGGGATGTACGACGCTCGGTGCGCTCAAAAATGCGACGAAAGCTGCGTCTTCGTGCGGCGGATGCGCATCGCTCGTCTCGCAGATCTTGAAGGCCGAGCTCGCAAGCCGCGGCGTTGCCGTCAACAACCATCTCTGCGAGCACTTCCCGTACTCGCGGCAGGAACTGTTCCATTTGATCCGGGTCGGCCAGCTCAAGACGTTCTCAGCGGTTCTCGAGCTGCACGGTCGCGGTCTCGGCTGCGACATCTGCAAACCGGCGATCGCATCCATCCTCGCATCTTGCTGGAACGAGTTCGTGCTGAAGCGCGACAAAGCCGTGCTGCAGGACACGAACGATTACTTTCTCGCCAACATGCAAAAGGACGGGACGTACTCGATCGTCCCGCGCGTGCCGGGCGGCGAGATCACGCCCGACAAGCTGATCGTGCTCGGGCAAGTCGCAAAGAAATACGGCCTGTACACCAAGATCACCGGCGGGCAACGCATCGACCTCTTCGGCGCGCAAGTGCACCAGCTTCCGCTCATATGGCGCGAGCTGATCGACGCGGGCTTCGAATCCGGCCATGCCTACGGCAAGGCAGTGCGCACCGTCAAATCCTGCGTCGGGTCGACATGGTGCCGGTACGGTGTGCAAGACAGCGTCGGTTTCGCGATCGAGATCGAAAATCGCTACAAGGGCCTGCGCGCACCTCATAAATTGAAGTTCGCCGTTTCGGGCTGCGCACGCGAATGCGCCGAAGCGCAGAGCAAGGACGTCGGCGTCATCGCGACCGAAAAAGGCTGGAATCTCTATGTGTGCGGCAACGGCGGGATGAAGCCGAGGCACGCGGACCTGCTCGCCGCGGATCTCGATCGCGAAACGCTGATCCGCTACATCGACCGCTTTCTGATGTTCTACATCCGCACGGCCGATCGTCTGCAACGCACCTCGGTCTGGCTCGAGAACCTCGAAGGCGGCATCGAGTACGTGAAGCAAGTCGTGATCGAAGACAAGCTCGGCATCGCCGCCGAGCTCGAAGCCGACATGTCGCGCGTGATCGACACATACGAATGCGAGTGGAAGAAGGCGATCAACGATCCGGCCACGCTGCGCCGCTTCCGTCATTTCGTGAACAGCGACCGGACGGACGACAACGTCGTGTTCATCGAAGAGCGCGGACAGATCCGGCCGGCGACTCGCGAAGAGCGTCTCGAACGGCGTCGGGAGGCCGTATGAGACCCAGCGTCTGGCAGTTCGTCTGCGAGCTCGACGAGATCCTGCCCGACGGCGGCGTCGCTGCGCTGCTCGACGGCAAACAGATCGCGATCTTCCGCATCGGCGATACCGTCCATGCCATTTCGAACTTCGATCCGCACAGCGAAGCGAACGTCTTGTCGCGGGGTATCGTCGGCGATGTGCAGGGCGAGCCAGTCGTCGCGTCTCCGATCTACAAATATCACTACAGTTTGATCACCGGCCGCTGTCTCGAGAATGCCGACAAGTCGGTTCCCGTGTATCCGGCGCGCGTGAGCGACGGCCGTGTATGGGTGAAGAGCGAGCCGGCGCGCCGCGTCGCGCGCACGCGCAAGCTCATCGTCGTCGGCAACGGCATGGCGGGCATGAAGGTCGTCGAGGAGCTGCTCGAAATCGCGCCAAAGGCCTACGACATCACCGTGATCGGCGCAGAGCCTCACCCGAACTACAACCGCATCTTGTTGTCTCCCGTGCTCGCCGGCGAGAAGCGCGTCGACGAGATCATTCTCAATTCGCTCGACTGGTATCGCGAAAAGGGCGTGACGCTCATCGCCGGCGATCCGGTCGTCGCAATCGATCGGCGCAAGCGCACCGTACGGACGCAAGACGGTGTGGAGCTGGAATACGACCGCCTGTTGCTTGCGACAGGCTCGAAGTCCGTCATCCTGCCGATTCCCGGCAACGATCTCGACGGCGTCGTCACGTTCCGCGATCTCGAAGACGTCGATGCGATGCTCGAAGCGGCGCGCACGCATCGTAAGGCGGTCGTGATCGGCGGTGGGCTCTTGGGCTTGGAAGCCGCAAATGGGCTCATGAAACAAGGCATGGATGTCACCGTCGTGCACATCTTCGACACGCTCATGGAACGGCAGCTCGATCGTACAGCGGCGGCGTTGCTGAAAGATTCGCTCGAGCAGCGCGGCATGAAATTCAAGATGCCGGCGAAGACCGTCGAGCTTCGTACGGAACGCACCACCGCGAACGGCTCTCCGCGCGCACGCGTTGGCTCGGTCCATTTCGAAGACGGCAGCATGCTAGAAGCCGATCTCGTCGTGATGGCTGCAGGCATTCGGCCAAACGCCGACTTGGCAAGAGCTGCGGGACTGCGCTGCGACCGCGGCGTGCTCGTCAACGACACGATGCAAACGTTCGATCCCAGCATCTATGCAGTCGGCGAATGCGTGCAACATCGCGACAGCACGTACGGTCTCGTCGCACCGCTTTTCGAGCAGGCGAAAGTCTGCGCGACGCATCTGGCAGAGTTCGGCATCGGCCGTTACACGGGCTCGATCGTTTCGACGCAATTGAAAGTCACGGGTATCGACGTGTTCTCCGCCGGCGACTTCCTCGGAGGGCCGCGTAGCGAAAGCATGGTCCTGCGCGATCCAAAACGCGGCATCTACAAGCGCGTCGTCATCGAGGACGGCAAGCTTCGCGGTGCCGTGCTGTACGGCGACGTGAAAGACGGACCTTGGTACTTCGAGCTCATGACACAGGGACGCGACATCGGACCGCTGCGCGACACGCTGCTGTTCGGGGCCGAGTTTGCGACGAAACCGAGTCCGTCGTGAGCGAGACGACCAGAACGACATGCCCCTACTGCGGGGTAGGTTGCGGCGTGCTCGCGATTCGCAGAGCGGATAGATCGATCGAGATCGCCGGCGACCCGTACCATCCCGCGAACTTCGGCCGGCTGTGCTCGAAGGGTTCTGCGCTCGGCGAAACGGTCGGGCTGCAGGGCCGCTTGTTGCATCCCCAAATTTTCGGTTCGCGCGTGTCCTGGGTCGCGGCGCTCGATCACATCGCGCAGAGCTTGCTACGAATCATCGACACGCACGGCCCGGACGCAGTGGCGTTCTATGTGTCCGGACAGCTCTTGACGGAGGACTATTACGTCGCGAACAAGCTGATGAAGGGCTACATCGGCGCGGCGAACATCGACACCAATTCGCGCCTCTGCATGTCATCGGCCGTCGCGGGCCACAAGCGTGCGTTCGGCGAAGACATCGTGCCGGTCGACTACGAGGATCTCGAGCTCGCGGATCTCATCGTGCTCGTCGGCTCGAACACGGCGTGGTGTCATCCGATTCTGTTCCAGCGGATCTCGGCGGAAAAACAGAAGCGTCCGGACCTCAAGATCGTCGTCATCGATCCGCGGCGCACATCGACGTGCGAGATCGCGGACCTGCATCTGCCGATCCGCGCAGGAACGGACGTGTGGCTGTTCAACGGATTGCTGGCCTATTTGCATCAGCGTGGCGTCGCGAACCAAAGCTTCGTTGCGGAGCACACAACGGGCTCATCGCGCGCGCTGCTCGTTGCCGAGAACACGGCCGGCGACGTTGCGGCAGTGGCGCAGCGTTGTCGCATCGATTCGAACAGGCTCGCCGAGTTCTACGCTTGGTTCGCTGCGACCGAAAGAACGATCACCGCGTTCTCGCAAGGCGTGAATCAGTCCTCCGCCGGCACCGACAAGGTCAACAGCATCATCAATTGTCATTTGCTCACCGGACGCATCGGTCGGCCTGGTATGGGCCCGTTCTCCATCACGGGTCAGCCGAACGCCATGGGCGGCCGCGAGGTCGGCGGTCTCTCGAATATGCTCGCGGCGCACATGGAGCTCGACAACCCTGAACACCGCCGCACGGTGCAAAGCTTCTGGAACAGCCCGACGATCGCCTCGCAACCGGGCTACAAAGCCGTCGAGCTGTTCGACGCCATTCACGACGGCCGCGTAAAGGCCGTGTGGATCATGGCCACGAACCCGGTCGTGAGCTTGCCGAACGCGCGGAAAGTGGAGCAGGCACTACGCCGCTGCGAGCTCGTCATCGTGTCCGATTGCGTGGAGCGCACAGAGACCTCCGCCTTCGCGCATGTCTTGTTGCCGGCTGCAGCGTGGGGCGAGAAGGGCGGCACGGTCACGAAC
>DATCLP010000671.1:0-2236 GCA_036563855.1 Steroidobacteraceae bacterium
GCAATGACGTCCGGCTGCGTGAGCACGAGAATGTCGGTATTGCCCTTGAGATCGCAGGGCCAGTCGGCGAAGCGCGAACCGCGATAGTCTTTTTCGCTCAACTTGCGCGCTTGCACGAGCGTGCCGAAACCGCCGTCGAGCAAGACGATGCGCTCTTCCAGCAAGCGATGAAGTTGGGCGATGCGTTCTTCCCGTGTCATCGAACTCTCCGTTGCGCGTGGAGCGCCTCTTCTGCTTCTCTCGAGAATTGCAGCGCCGGTCAGCCGACTGCAGCCCTTGCGGGTTCCGGCCGGACGCCGAGCGCGTGACAGATCGCGTACGTCAGCTCCGACCGATTCAGGGTATAGAAATGAAAGTGCTCGACGCCGTGCTTTTGCAGCTGTTGCACCTGCTCGATCGCGACCGAAGCGGCGATCAACCGACGCGTTTCGGGATCGTCATCGAGGCCGTCGAAGCGATGCACCAACCAATCGGGAACGCTCGCGCCGCAACGTTGCGCCATGCGCAGCATTTGCGGGAAGCGCGTGATCGGCAAGATGCCCGGAACGATCGCCGCCTTGATACCCGCCTTCACGCACTTGTCGCGAAAGCGCAGGAACACGTCCGGATCGAAAAAGAACTGCGTGATGGCGCGCGTCGCGCCAGCGTCGATCTTCGCCTTGAGATACTCGAGCTCGAATTCGGCGCTCGGCGCTTCGGGATGCACCTCTGGATATGCGGCAACCGAAATTTCGAAATCCGCCACGCTCTTGAGTCCTTTCACCAGATCGATCGCATAGGCAAAGCCGTCCGGATGCGGCGTGTACTTACTCTGTCCCTGCGGCGGATCGCCGCGTAGCGCGACGATGTGACGGATGCCGTGCGCCCAGTAGTTGCGCGCGATCTCCAGAACCTCGCTGCGAGGTGCGTCGACGCAGGTCAGGTGCGGCGCCGCTGTGAGCGGCGTCGTCTCTTGAATCTTCGTCACGATGTTGTGAGTGCGCGTCCGCGTCGAACCGTCGGCGCCGTAGGTGACCGAGACGAAGCTCGGCTGCAACGGTGCGAGCCGCTGCACCGATTGCCACAACGTGCGCTCCATTTCGTCGTCCTTCGGCGGAAAGAACTCGAATGACACTTGCGGCCGGCTGCGCAAGTTCGCAGCCGCCTGAGCGATTCGATCCTGAAGCGATTCCACGGACATGATCCTTCTCGCACCTGTGATGAGCTACGCGGCTGCCTCAGCCGCAATCCGACGACGGCCCACTGCGATCAACAGGTGGCCGTGTTCCGTATCGATGGGATGAACGCGAACGAAGTCGAGACCGGCTTCCGAAAACCAGGTCCTCAGGACCGTGAGCGGGTTGCCGCCGCACGCCTGTTCCAATGCATCGAAATCGTCGATCAAGAGCATTCGGCCGCCCGTTTTCAGGACGCGCGCGATCTCCTTGATCGCAGCGATTGGATGCTCCGCGCTCGCCAAGACGCGACCGATCGTGACGATATCGAACGTCAGCTCGTCGAACGGCAGGTCGTACATGTCGCCGCGACGCAGCTCGCAGTGACGCAGTCCCGCTCCGTAAACGTTCGTCCGCGCGAGACGCAAAGCGTCGCTCGAAATGTCGACGCCGACGGCGCGGCTTGCACGACCGGCAAGCAACTCGAGCATGTGACCGGACCCTGTTCCGACATCGAGTAATGCGCCGAGCGATCCGCTGCCTACTTCCTTTTCGATCACCTGACGGATGTGCTCGGAAAGTCGCGCATCGTTTGCCGCCGCGGCTGCGGCTCTGCGCACGCGCTCGCCTAGCACGCGTTCCATCCGCTGACGGTCACGCACGAACACTTCGTCGTCCGGATCCACGAACCCCAAGAGCTGCTCGACCGCCGCTTGGCTTGGTCCGGTCGCCGGGACGCGGTAGTAGACCCAGTACTGTTCGCGCAGCCGATCGATCAGTTCGGCATCGGCCAACAACTTCAAATGTCGAGACACGCGCGGCTGGCTCTGCCCGAGCACATCGCAGATCTCGCCGACGGTGAGTTCCGCCCGCGACAGCAGCGCCAGGATGCGCAAGCGCGTCGGCTCGGCCGCAGCACGAAGTTGCGCCAAGCCCTCCAGAAACGATTTGCGCGAGGTATTTAAGGACATAAAGAAATCCTGATATGGCTGCCACGATAGCGCAGACGGGGTAAGCCAGACAAGGGAAAGGGCTTGAGGCGTGGGGCTTGGGACTTGGGGCTCGACGAGGACAGCACCCCG
>DATCLP010000672.1:0-3426 GCA_036563855.1 Steroidobacteraceae bacterium
CGCAAGTACTTGCCGAAGCTCGTCACCGGCGAGTGGACCGGCACGATGAATCTCACTGAATCGCAGGCAGGCTCCGATCTCGGCGCGATCCGCATGCGTGCGGTGCGCGAGGGCGATCATTACCGGCTCTTCGGACAGAAGATCTTCATCACCTACGGCGATCACGATTACACGCCGAACACCATTCACATGGTACTGGCGCGCGTCGAAGGCGCGCCTTCCGGCGTGAAGGGCATTTCGATGTTCATCGTGCCAAAGGTGCTGGTGAACGACGACGGCAGCCTCGGCGAGCGCAACGACGTGCGCTGCGTGTCGATCGAGCACAAGCTCGGCATTCACGCGAGCCCGACCTGCGTGCTTGCTTACGGCGATAACGGCGGCGCCATCGGCTATCTCGTCGGCGAAGAGAATCGCGGTCTCGAGTACATGTTCATCATGATGAACGCCGCGCGCCTTGCGGTCGGTCTCGAAGGCTATGCGATGGCGGAGCGTGCTTATCAGCAGGCACTGAGTTGGGCGCGCGAACGCATTCAAGGACGTCCGGCCGGAGCGGCGAGCAGCGACGGCAAGCCGCTACCGATCATGTATCACCCCGACGTCAAGCGCATGCTGCTCACGATGAAGGCCAATGCAGACGCAGCGCGCGCCATCTCGTTGTATGCATCGCTGCAATTGGACCTCGCAAGACATCATCCGGACGAGCAAGTGCGCAAGACGGCGCTCGCACGCGGCGAGCTCTTGATCCCGATCGTCAAGGGATTCTCGACCGAGACCGGTCTTGCCATGACCTCGCTCGGCATCCAAGTGCACGGCGGGATGGGATTCATCGAAGAAACGGGCGCGGCGCAATACTTGCGCGATGCGCGGATCACGACGATCTACGAAGGCACGACCGCTATTCAGGCCAACGACCTGCTGAATCGCAAGCTTTCGCGCGACTCGGGCGCGGCCATGCGTTCGCTGATCGACGACATGCGCAAAGAGCTCGAGTCGCTCCAAACAGCGGATCCGACAGCGGATGCAGTACGCAGTGCCGCGTTGCGCGGCATCGGGACGCTCGATGAGGCCACGAGCACGCTGCTGCGCACGTATGGCGAAGTGCCCGCGGCTGCACTCGGTGTGCACGTACCGTACTTGATGCTGTGCGGCTACGTGATCGGCGGATGGCTCATGGCGAAGTCGTACGCGATCGCTGCAGCGAACGTGTCGAACGACCCCGCGTTCTATCGCGCGAAGATGCAGATCGTCCGCTGCTACATGGATCACGTGTTGCCGCAGAGCCGCGCGCTGGCCGCCACCGTCACAGAAGGCGGTAGTGCGATCGCCGATGCGGACCCTGAGTTGTTTGCGGCGGGCGGCTGAGCAGCAGAGGATGGCACGGCAGCGCGGCTGATCAGCGCTGCTCGAGGCCGAGCCGAAACAGCTCGAGGAAGCGCTCGGCAATCTGCGAGGGTGTGAGCGAACCGCCGGGACGATACCAATACGCGATCCAATTCATCGCGCCGGCGAGCGCGAAGGCCGTGATCTTCGCATCGCACTTGCGGATCGAGCCGTCGAGCGCGCCTTCCTTGATGAGCCGGCGGATGCCTTGGTCGATTTCGGACTTGAGCGCGCGCACCTTCTTGCTCATCGCAGCGCTCAGATCCTGGTTTTCGGCTTGCACCATGCACCAACCGAAATCCGACGCGATCGCCTCGGCATAGCGCCTCATGACCATGGTGAGACGCTCGAGCGCATTCGCCTGAGATCCTTTGATCTCTTCGAACGCTTCCATGATTTGATTCAGTCCGGTACGGAAGCATTCGAACAGCAACTGCTCCTTGTTTTCGACGTAGTGATAGATCGTCGGTTTCGTGACGTTGAGAATGCGGGCGACGTCGTCGATCGACGTGTTGTGATAACCGCGTTCGCGAAAGCAACGCGCTGCGGTCAGAATCACCGCATAACGTTTCTTTTCGCGGTCGCGCGCGCGTTCGTCGGGCGTTTGCCACAGTTCCGTGGTCGGTGCGGCGGCGATCTTTTTCTGCGGCTTGCGAGTGGCCAAACCGGTGCTCCTCGATGGGTTCCGATGCGAATGATAGCGCGCGTAGGGCCGCGATATACTCGCCGGTAGCCATAAAGCGGGCCGAGTCATGGGCAACAGACTGAGCAAGATCTATACGCGTACCGGCGATGACGGCACGACCGGTCTCGGCGACGGCACGCGCGTCGCGAAGGGCGCGCCGCGGATCGACGCGTACGGCACGGTCGATGAAGCCAATAGTTGCATCGGCGTCGTGCTGGCAGTTTCTGGCCTTCCGGACAACATCAAGGCGACGCTGACCCGAATTCAGCACGAATTGTTCGACTTGGGCGGCGAGTTGGCTGTGCCGGGCTACCGAGCGATCCAACAAGCGCACATCGATCGACTCGAAAGCGAGCTCGATACATTCAACGAGCAGTTGCCGCCGCTCAAGGAATTCATCCTTCCCGGCGGCGGTCCCGCGACCGCTGCATGTCACGTCGCGCGAACCGTCGTGCGTCGCGCGGAGCGACTCGTGTGGAAGCTCTACGAGACCGAGCCGGGCGCCAAACAAGTGCCGCAGTACTTGAATCGCTTATCGGATTTGCTGTTCGTCATCGCGCGCGTGCTCGTGCGCCACGAGCGCGGGGAAGAAGTGCTGTGGAGGCATGAGCGCCAACGATAGGAGAGGGCCCTTTCCCCGGAACCGCGTTCGCCGCGCTTTCGTTCGGCTCTGAGTAGGGTTTCCAGCTTCTCGGAGCACACTCATGCCGCTCGACCGTCAGCCGGGGCGCACACGCCTGCTGTTTTCTTATGTATTGATGACGATTCTGGCTGCGGCGTGCTCGCGCGATCCGCATGCGCAAGATCGACTGGCCGAGCGGACGAACACGTCGCCGCAACCTGCGACTGTCGAACCTTCGAATGGGCAAACAGCACAGTTGCCGAACTTCGCGCCGCTCGTCGAGCGCTATGGTCCCGCGGTCGTCAATGTGGATGTACTCGCGCAGCCGAGATCGGAGGCGGGTTCGCTGAGCGAGGACGATCCGCTGTTCGAGTTCTTCCGCCGCTTCGGCATTCCAGCACCTGGCGGACCGCCTGGTCCGGGACAGCAGCCGGCACGCGGCGCTGGCTCGGGCTTCATCGTCAGTCCCGACGGCTACATCATCACGAACGCGCACGTGGTTGCCGTCGCCGATGAGGTCACCGTACGGCTCACGGATCGCCGCGAATTTTCTGCGAAGGTGATCGGTGCGGACACATACACCGATATCGCATTGATCAAAATCGATGCGCAGGACTTGCCGACGGTGAAGATCGGCGATCCGAATCAGCTTCGTCCCGGTGAATGGGTCGTTGCGATCGGCTCGCCGTTCGGACTCGAGAACTCGGCAACTGCCGGCATCGTGAGCGCAACTTCGCGT
>DATCLP010000673.1:0-1556 GCA_036563855.1 Steroidobacteraceae bacterium
ATGCAGTACCTTACGGACTCGGCACCGGCTTACGGGGATCGAAAGGCGCATCCGTTGCAATGAACTCGGAGTCCTCGAGCAGCTCCCAATAACCGGTAGCTCCCTTCACTTCGCGCAGAGCATCGCCCGCAACGACCTCGAACGTCTGGCCGTTCTCGTGGCGAATCATCCGGCCTTTCGTGATGTAGATGATCACGTCAGTGTTGTAGGTCGCCGGCGCCGTTCGATTGCCTTTCTTCAGTCGTGCATGGCGAATGGAGTTGCCGTCGAACACGTAGCGCTTCACGTAGTACACGCCCGCGTGGCTAGGTGCCCTTCTCACGTCCTGCGGGGTGCGTGCGGTCTGCCAAGTGCCGTCTTCGGCTTGCCATTGTGCGATCGGCGTCTCGGTCACGTCCTTCGCATAAACGACGCTAGCGCGGGGATTTTCGGACGTCGACTGGACGAAGAACTGCAGGACGACCGTATCTTCGCGCGGCTTCATATTTCTCAGTTCGCCGCTCGGCAAGAACACAGCATCGCCCTTGTTCAACCTCACCTTCTGACCGCGAACAGTGACTTCCGCGGACCCTTGCAGCATGAACAGCTCGGTTTCGAAGGTGATTTGGTGAATCACCGGACCGTCGTTCTTACGGAAGGTGAGCACCCGTGCTGCACCGGTCGGGAATTTGTAGGCCCTCGCGGTGTACTTGGACGCTCCCTCCGGCACTCGCGCAGCGCCTGCGAACGTAGCGCCTCCCTCCGCGATCAAGACCCGTGCACCGGTTTGCTCGCCAACGGCCGTCTGAACGACATCCCATTCCGCCATCGGGAGCTCGCGGGCATTCTTCGCCGGGATGAAAATGAGATCCGCAGGAATGCGCGGCAAAGGCGCGGCCGGTTCGAGCGGCGTTACTTGAGCCGCCGCGTGGGTGCTCGCGAGCAGCGCCGCGAGCACCACACCTGAGAGAATCCGCCTCGTCGTCATCTCGCACCTCAGAATTCGTAGGAGAACGACACGCCGAACGTGCGCTTGGCCGGCAGTCCGAGGCGAATCTCGTTGAGCACGGAATTGCTGAAGAACACGTCGTTCGCGCGCGTACCCTCGGTCGGATTGTCGTCATCCGTGACGTTGTTGACGAACGCCTCGATTCGGAGGCTTTCGCTGCTGATGCCCGCACGCACGTTGAACAAGTTCACCGGAGCGATCCAGGCGTGGTTCGTCGGGTCCACGTAGATCTTGCTGCGGCCGCGATAGTCCACGCGCGCAAACCAATCGAAATCGTCCGTGAGCGGCGCCCGGAACGCAGGCGACAGCGTCCACGAAAGCTCCGGCGTCCCGTTCAAGCGCTTGCCGCTCACGTCGGGGTTGTTCTGAATTTTCACGCCGCCGGGCAGATAGATGTACGACTTGATCTCGTTGTCGTTCCAATCGAACGTTGCCGAGAGATTGAAGTATTCCGTAACGGCGAACTGAGCCTCGAGCTCGACACCGCGCATCTCGACCTTACCGATGTTTTGCGTAACCGATGTCGACAGCAAGGTACCGTCGGGACGCGTCACGAAGACTTCATTGG
>DATCLP010000674.1:0-7329 GCA_036563855.1 Steroidobacteraceae bacterium
CCGGAACGCTCATTCGTCACTCGCTCTCAGAAACTAGAAAACGAACTGCGAGACCCGGGGTGCGTTGATCAACGGATCGATGACAGTCTCGAACAAGCTTTCGCGCTGCCATTCCCGCTCCCCTAGCCGCGTGACCTTCCACGCTTCCATGATAGGCGTCGTGCCGACGACGACAAATAGGCGTCCGCCGACCTTCAGAGCTCGCTGAAACCGCTCGTCGTAAATCGGGAGCGATCCGGTCACCGCGATGGCGTCGTAGCGGGCCGTTTCGTCCAAGGTCATCGCATCGAGCGTCTCGACCGCGGCGTTGTTGATTTTTGCCCTCAACAGATTGTTGCGCGACAGCTCCGTCAGCTCGGGGAAGATCTCCAACGAACGCACACGCGCACACAGCTTTGCCATGCACGCAGTGAGGTAGCCGGACCCCGCACCCACTTCGAGGGCGACATCGTTCGGGCCGAGATCCAGCGCTTGCAGGATGCGGCCGTGCACGTTGGGCGGCAGCATGTGCTGACCTTTCGGCAGGGGAATCATCGCATCTGCATACGCCACGCCGGTCCAGTCCGGCGGGACGAAGGCTTCCCGGTCGACCTCGCGCATGACTTCCAGCACACGTTCATCGAAGACTTCCCAGGCGCGCACTTGCTGCTCGACCATCTGGTGACGAAAGGCTTCGGTGTTCATCGCGTGTCGAAATCTTCTGTCCTGAACGGCGGAGGGCGGCAAAGCGTACGGGCTTTGGGTACGGCCGACAAGTTATGGTGAACGGCGGAAACGCCGTGGTGCCGCTTTTTCGCCCCGTCACGGGTGCCCGATACAGCAGTGAAGACGCCGCGGGTTCGTGCTCGTCGCTCGCAATGTCAGCTTCATCGACATCGCCGACGGTTTTCGAACAGCCCTTAGGTACAAGCGCCTTACCATTATGGTCAATCCTTGCGGCAGAATTCCGGCGCTTCGATATGCTCTCTCGCGCGAGATTCCGCGTGTTTCCACAAAGGTCCGCATCGCTGCAACAGCAACGACCGGCACACGAACGCCGGTCCTAAGAGCTCGAAACAAAGCGCGCCTGTGGCAGTACTGGAGCGCAATTCGGGGAGAAGGGTTAAGACTTTGGCGGTTAAATGAGCCCGTTTGGGACGCTGACCATTGCGTTGTCGGTAGCAGTCGTAGCGCTGCTGGGCCTGCTGCTTTGGCGAGAGTGGCGGTCGACCCGGCTCGCGCGTGCGGCAGAACAGCTCGATGCGATCGTTCGCGAAGGACGATTTGCGGAGCGGCTGCGCGCAGAAGGGGTTGCCGAAAAGCTCGCAAGCAGCGCGAATCAGCTTTTGGAGCAGATCGCCGTCAAGGATTTGCTGATCCAGGAGCGTGAGCGGTCGCTTTTCGGCCTCTTGGGCGGCTTGCAGGAGGCAGTCGCCGTCCACCGCGACGTCATCGTTTTCGCCAATCCCCGCTTTGCGCTGCTCGTCGGCACGGACGATCCGCAAGAGCTTGCCGGCAAACCGATGGCAAGCCTCGTCCATCCCGATTACACGGAACTGGTCGACGAGTTGCTGAGGCGCGCGTTGGCCGGCGAGCCGGGCGCCGAGCGGCTCGAGGTCGAGCTGCATCCGCACGAGGGAGAGTCGGCGCGCGTTGAGCTATCGGCAGTGCGGATCGACTATCAAAGCGGGCCGGCGCTGCTCTTGACCATGGTGGAAATGGGACCGCGTTCCGCCATTGCGCCACCCATCGAGCGCGCCAGGCCGACGGCTTGGGAAACGCTGGATTCGCTCGGCGAAGGCGTGATCACGACCGATGCGCTCGGGCGGATCGACTACATGAATCAAGCGGCGGAACAAATCGTCGGAGTTTCGGCCGTCGAGGCGATCGGCAAGACCATCACCGACATCATCGCATTGGTCGATGAAGCCGATCGCCGTTCGCTCGGTGATCCGGTTCGGCAATGCCTGTCGACGCAAACGAAGGTCACTGTCGGCCGGCGCGGTTTGATGATCTCGCGTCGCGGCGGCGACGAGCGTTCTGTCGAGCTCACGGTGACGCCACTCAAGACGCACAAAGGCGATCTCACCGGAACGGTCGTCGTCGTGCGGGACGTCACGGAGGTGCGCGGCCTCGCACGTCAGATGTCCTATCAGGCCACGCACGACGCCTTGACCGGTCTCGTCAATCGCCGCGAATTCGAACGGCGGCTCGATGAGTGTTTGGAGACCGCGCACGCGAATTCGGCGCGCCACGTGCTGTGCTACTTGGATCTCGATCGGTTCAAGGTCGTCAACGACACGTGCGGACACATGGCCGGCGACAGCATGCTGCGCGAGGTCGCTGCGCTCATCAAAGAGGCCGTGCGCGATTCCGATACCGTCGGCCGGCTTGGCGGCGACGAATTCGGTCTGCTGCTCGTCGGATGTCCGCTCGATAAGGCGCGACAGATCGCCGACGACGTGGTCCGCAAGATCAGCGATTACCGGTTCGTGTGGAAGGACAAGATCTTCAACATCGGCGTCAGCGTCGGCCTCGTCGAGATTTCGCGCGAGAGCGGCGCGCCCGAAGAACTCATGAGCGCGGCGGACTCGGCCTGCTACGTCGCGAAGAAGCAAGGCAATCACGTCCATGTGTATTCCGCGCGCGATGAAGCCGTTGCACGGCATCGCGGCGAGATTCAATGGCTGCAACGGCTGCAAAATGCGCTCAAGGAAAACCGTTTCGAGCTGATGGCGCAGCCGATCGTCGCGACCGGAACGACTGTGAAGGAAGGTCCGGCGCTCGAAGTGCTGCTGCGTCTGCAGGACGAGAACGTTCCCGGCGGCATATCTCCTGTCGAGTTCCTGCGTGCGGCGGAGCGTTACCGGCTCATGTCGGACGTCGATCGTTGGGTCGTGCAAACGGCGTTGGTCGCGCTCGGCCGCGGCGGCATTCGCCTGCCGCCGAATCGCTGCCTGGCGATCAATTTGTCTGGACAAACGCTTGGCGACCCGACGTTCCTCGAGTTCGTCGTCGATTGCCTCGATCGCACCGGCGTGTCGCCGGATCAGCTGTGTTTCGAGGTGACCGAGAATTCGGTGATTCAGAACATCGAACATGCGCAGCGCTTCATCGGCGTGCTGCACAGCATGGGGTGCCGTTTCGCGCTGGACGATTTCGGCCGCGGCCTCTCGTCGTTCGGCAACCTCAAGAATCTATCGCTCGACTACCTGAAGATCGACGGTACGTTCATCCGCAATCTTGCGGTGGATTCGGTCAACCAAGCGATGGTCGCCGCAATGATCAAGCTTGCACGGACGCTCAAGTTCCAGGTCGTCGCGGAACAGGTCGAAGACGGCGGCGCGCTCGAAGCGGCAAAACGAATGGGCGTCGATTTCGTGCAGGGCTATTACCTGGGTCGGCCGCAGCCGCTGGCGAAAGTGGTCGCGCACAATAGCGCTTAGGCTCTAGACCGTGGGCTGTAGGCTGTAGTGAGGCGCGCCGCGCGCGAAGCGGGTTACGGGGCTCTGGACGCTGGGCTCTGGCAAGGCGGATGCACCGAGCAGGGCACCCGAACGCATCGCTTGCACGCCCAGCTCTGACCTGAGCAGACGCACAAAAAGGCCGACTGCATCGAGTGCAGTCGGCCTTTTGTTGTACGGCGTGTGGGTCTAAGCGAACACAGTGTCTGCTGCGGGAGCAGACCTCTCTAGCCAGCGCTCAGTGCCCAGCGCCCTCTCGTGCCGCTTCAGAGAAGCGGCACGATGAGCAACGCCACGATATTGATGATCTTGATCAGCGGATTGATCGCAGGGCCGGCGGTGTCCTTGTACGGATCGCCGACGGTGTCGCCCGTTACGGCGGCCTTGTGCGTTTCGGATCCCTTACCGCCGAAGTTGCCTTCCTCGACGTACTTCTTTGCGTTGTCCCAGGCGCCGCCGCCCGTGCACATCGAGATCGCAACGAACAAGCCCGTGACGATCGTACCGATGAGCAAGCCGCCGAGCGCGCGCACGCCGGCGCCTTCGCCCATCAGATAGTTCATCCCGAACGCAACCGCGACCGGCACGAGGATCGGCAGCAGCGACGGAACGATCATTTCCTTGATCGCAGCGCGCGTCAGCATGTCGACGGCCTTCGAGTAGTCGGGCTTCGCGGTGCCCTCCATGATGCCCTTGATCTCGCGGAACTGGCGGCGCACCTCGATCACGACCGAGCCGGCAGCACGACCGACGGCTTCCATCGCCATCGCGCCGAAGAGGTAGGGCACGAGGCCGCCGATGAACAAGCCGATGATCACGGCCGGATCGGAGAGAGAGAAGTCCTGCAGCTTGTTCGCCGCTTCGAGATTGTGGGTGTAGTCGGCAAACAGCACGAGCGCCGCCAAGCCTGCAGAGCCGATAGCGTAGCCCTTCGTAACGGCCTTCGTCGTGTTGCCGACGGCGTCTAGCGCGTCGGTGATCTTGCGCACGTCCTTCGGCAAGCCAGACATCTCCGCAATGCCGCCGCCGTTGTCGGTGATCGGGCCGTAGGCATCGAGCGCGACGATCATGCCGGTCATCGACAGCATCGCCGTTGCAGCAACAGCGATGCCGTACAGGTCGGCGACCTCATAGGCGCCCCAGATCGAGGCGCAGACAGCGAGCACCGGCCAAGCCGTCGAGCGCATCGAAACGGCCAGACCCGCAATGACGTTCGTGCCGTGACCCGTCTGCGAGGCTTCGGCCACGCGGCGCACGGGGCTGTATTCCGTACCCGTGTAGTACTCGGTGATCCAGATGAGCGCAGCCGTAAGGGCCAGGCCGATGACTGCGCAAATGAACAACTTCGTGGCGTTCTCGCCCATGAGCGCATCGCTCACGAAATAGAACGCGATCAGCGCGAGGATGCCCGAGACGGCCGTGCCGCGGTAGAGCGCAGACATGATCTTGCTGCCTTCGCCTGCCTTGACGAAGAAGGCGCCGATGATCGAGGCGATGATCGAAACGCCGCCCAGCGCGAGCGGGTAGAGCACGTACCTGATGTCGAGTCCGCCGTCGACAGTCGTGAACATCAAGCCGCCGAGCACCATCGTGGCGACGACGGTCACGGCGTAGGTTTCGAACAGATCGGCCGCCATGCCTGCGCAGTCGCCGACGTTGTCGCCGACGTTGTCGGCGATCACTGCCGGGTTACGCGGATCGTCTTCGGGAATGCCGGCTTCCACCTTGCCGACGAGGTCTGCACCGACGTCCGCACCCTTTGTGAAGATGCCGCCGCCCAAGCGCGCGAAGATCGAAATCAAGGAGCCGCCGAATGCGAGACCGACCAGTGCATGCAACGCATCGCGATCCGCGCCGAGTAGCGCGAAATAGCCGGAGACACCGAGCAGACCGAGGCCGACCACGAGCATGCCCGTGATCGCGCCGCCGCGGAATGCAACGGTCAGCGCAGGATTCAAACCGACGCTGGCCGCCTGTGCGGTGCGAACATTGGCTCGAACCGAGACGTTCATCCCGATGAAGCCGGCCACGCCCGAGAGCACGGCACCGACCGCAAAGCCGCCCGCAGTCTGCCAATCGAGCGCAAACCCGAGCAGAACGCACAGCACAACGCCAACGAGCGCGATCGTCGAGTACTGGCGGTTCAAGTAGGCTTTCGCGCCGGCTTGAATCGCAGCCGCAATTTCTTGCATACGCTCGTTGCCGGCGGGCTG
Source organism: Steroidobacteraceae bacterium (assembly GCA_036563855.1). Lineage (GTDB taxonomy): Bacteria > Pseudomonadota > Gammaproteobacteria > Steroidobacterales > Steroidobacteraceae > Steroidobacter. Next base: position 5,657 of record DATCLP010000674.1, read on the forward strand.
TTTGTTGATCCACCCGAACGAAAACACGCCATACAGCACGGCCAGCAGGCCAGCGCCGATTGCGAGCCAAAGCGCAACATCAGTGGACATGAACCTTCCTCCCCCGCGGGACTTCGTTATCGAAACAGCTTGGATCGGGCCCGAGAGACCGCGGTAAAACCCGCGAATCTCCCGGAAAAAGGCGCGCGACTATACCACAAAGGTGGTGCTCAGCTTTTTCTTCACCGGCGCGTTCTTCAGCTTGACATACTGCGGCAACCCGTTCTTGTAGGGCGGGTAATCCTCTCCCTGAATGAGCGGGCTCAGGTATTTCCGCGCCTTTGCCGTGATGTGGAAACCGTCGGGCGTTATGTAGTCCCGCGGCAGCATCTTTTCCTTGTTGGCCACATCCTCCAACCGAGCGATGCCGATCTTCCATTTGTACGGACGGTCGGAGACGCGGACGATTGTCGGCATCACCGAATTGTGTCCCTTGAGCGCAAGCTCGACGGCCGCTTTTCCGACTGCGTAGGCCTGCTCGACATCGACTTTCGAGGCGATGTGGCGGGCGGCGCGCTGCAAGTAGTCGGCGACCGCCCAGTGATACTTGTACTTGAGCTTTTCCTTGACGAGCTGCGCGATCACGGGCGCGACGCCGCCGAGCTGGGCATGCCCGAACGCATCGCGCAAGCCGGCATCGGAAAGGAACTTGCCTTCTTTGTTCTTCACGCCTTCCGACACGACGACCGAGCAATAGCCATAGCTCTCGACCGCGTCCTTGACGCGCGCGCAGAAAGCGTCTTCGTCGAACGTGATCTCCGGAAACAGAATCACATGAGGCGAATCGCCTTCGCGTTCGGCAGCGAGGCCGCCGGCTGCTGCAATCCAGCCCGCATGACGGCCCATGACTTCGAGGATGAACACCTTCGTCGAGGTCTTGGCCATCGACGCCACGTCGAAACCAGCCTCGCGAATCGATACCGCCACGTATTTGGCGACCGAGCCGAAGCCGGGGCACGTATCCGTAATCGGTAGATCGTTATCGACGGTCTTCGGAACGTGGATGGCTTGCAGCGGATAACCGGTTTTTTCGGCGAGCTGCGCGACCTTCAGGCACGTATCTGCCGAATCTCCGCCGCCGTTGTAGAAAAAGTAGCCGATGTTGTGCGCTTTGAAGACCTCGAGCAGCCGCTCGTACTGACTGGAGTCTTCCTCGTATTTCTTGAGCTTGTAGCGCGCCGAGCCGAACGCACCTGCGGGCGTGTGCCTGAGGGCCCGTATCGCGGCCGGCGATTCCTTGCTCGTGTCGATCAAGTCTTCCGTGAGCGCACCGACGATGCCGTGACGGCCTGCATACACCTTGCCGATCTTGGCTTTGTGCTTGCGGCAGGTTTCGATGACTCCGCACGCGGACGCGTTGATGACCGCCGTGACTCCTCCGGATTGAGCATAAAAGGCGTTGCGTGGCTTTGTGGCAGGCATTGCTCACCTCAAGGATGGAATCGTTGGTGATTAGTCGAAGGATAACGCAGCTGTAGGGCGCGGGGCTTGGGGCTCGGGGCGCGGCGCCGGAGAGATGAGAGCGTTATTCGTCTGCGCAAGACTTGCTTTAGAAGCACGCACACGCAGTGTTTGCAAGACAAACTAGGTTGAAAGGCGCTCGATAGTGCTCTGCGCTTTGCTCTGTTTACCGC
>DATCLP010000675.1:0-4548 GCA_036563855.1 Steroidobacteraceae bacterium
CGAGAAGACAGCGCTGCGCTGATGCAGTTGACGGCTGCAGGCCGCATTTTCCGGTTCCTGTTGACGCCGCTCTCGCATGGCCAGACGCGTCTGGCGCTCGAAGCAGCCGTTGCGCAACACGCGGAATTGAAGGCATCGGGCCAGCGTCTCGTCGCTGCCAGCAGCACGGGAGGCGAGAGCAAGAATTATGTCGTGACGTACGGCGCACTTGCGGCCGGCTTGCTGCTCGTGATTGGCGGCATTTGGTTCGGCGTCACGAAGTTCACCGGCGACTCGAGCGCGCCTTCGGTTGCGAAGTCAACCGGACCGGTTGTCCCGACCAGCACGCTTCCCGAGCGGCCCGATCCGGTGCAGGCCGAATTGGCGCTTGCGAAGGAAGCATTCGACCAAGGCAGGCTCTTGGAGCCCGCCGGCGAAAGCGCGTTGGATCTGTATCGCAGCGCGCTCGCGCTCGATCCGAACAGCGATGCGGCAAAAGCCGGCATCCGTGCCGTCGCCGACAAGATCCTCGAGCGCGCAGAGGCGGCGCTCACTGCCGAGCGGCTCGAAGAAGCAATCCGCAACATCGAAACGGCACGCGACATCGATGCATCGCATCCGCGCCTTGCGTTTCTGGATACGCAGATCGCCCGAGAGCGCGAGCGTCTCAAGCTCATGCAGTCGCAAGAAGTCGTCAAGCGCGTCAACCAGCTTCTCGTGCAGGCGAACGAGCGCATGGCGGCCGGCCGTTTGATCGGTCCGGGCGCGAACGCCCGCGACGCGCTGATCGAAGCTCGCCGGCTCGATCCGACCGATCCTGGCGTCGCGCAGGCCATTCGCGAACTGAGCAATCGGCTCGTCGAAGCGGCGGGTGAGGCGCTCGCAGCAGGCAAGGCGGATGAAGCTCAGAACTATGTGGCCGCAGCGCGCTCGCTCGGCTCGGCAGGTGCTTCGCTGACTCAGATCGAGCGCGCGATTGCAGATGCGGGCCGTTCCGGCGGCGCAGCCTCGACGGCGGCAGGCGCGCCGGCGCGCCGCACGTCGCAGCCCTCTTCGGCGCCCACGCCGGCGGCTCCGAACGTCGATCCGCTGATCGCGGACATCCGTCAACGCATCAGCGAAGGCAAGCTCATCGATCCTCCGGGCGGCAGCGCCAAAGATGGCATCGCGAGCTTGCAGTCGCAGGCGCCGAATCATCCGGCAGTCGAAGAGCTGTCGCGCGCACTCACCACGCGCCTGCTCGAAGTCAGCAAGCAAGCGATGAACGCGAAGGCGTACGATCGTGCGGCACAGCTCATCGCAGGTGCGCGCGCAGTCGGCGCCCGTTACAACGAGGCGGCGATCGCGCAAGCGGAGCGGGACCTTGCGGCCGCGCGCGAGGCGTCCGAGGCTCAGAACATCATCTCCGCGGCTCAGCTGAAGAGAGTCAGAATGACGCCGCCGCAGTATCCGGAATCGGCGCGTCGCCGCGGCATCGAAGGCTGGGTCGAAGTCGTATTCACGGTGACGCCGGAAGGCACGGTCGAGGACGTGGAAGTGCGTAACGCGAGCCCGGCCAACGTGTTCGACGACGCGGCAATTCGTGCGGTCCGCCAGTGGCGGTTCGAGCCCGTCGTGCGCAATGGCGAAAAGGTCTCGCAACGTGCGATGATCCGGCTGAAGTTCGAACGGGAGACTAGGTAAGTCATCGAATTTGGGGATGGCCACCGGCTCGCGTCGCGGCAGCAGGCACTGCCAGAGAAGCGAATCGAGCAAGCGCCAAAGCGGCAGGTCGGGTCACTGACCTGCCGCTTTCGTTTGAAGGGATTCCAATGAGCGAGCGAAAATCGAGCTGCGGTCGTATCGTCAGCTCGCCTTGAGCCCGACCGCGACGAGCTTGGCGATCTCGCCGGCAATGTGCTTGCGTGCCGGCTCGTCCGTCGGCACATCTTCTTTCACGAGCCAGCTCAAGAGGCCCGGCAACACGAGCGCTCGGGCTTCGACATCGATATCCGGCGCGATGCTACCCTCGGCAATACCTGCACGCAGCGTGTCGTGCCAACCGTTCGTGAGCTCGGCCGAATGCTGCATGAACTTTTCTTGTGCGGCGGGCGACAGCGCATAGAAGCCGACGAGCGGCGACAGCGGCGATAAGTCCTCACGCGGATACGCAATCGAGAGCGCGTACATCGCGGAGGCAACCGCCGAGAGGCGCGTGCCCGGATGAGCGCACATTGCATCCTTGATGTACAGGAAGATCTTGAACGCACGGTCGTAGCAGGCGCCGACGAGATCCTGCTTGCTGCCGAGATGACGATGCAGCGTGCGCTTCGTTGCGCCCACCTGAGCTGCGATTTCCTCGAGCGACGTTGCATCGATGCCTTTGCGATTGAAAAGCCTCGATGCAACCGCAACGAGCGTTTCGCGCTTTGCTTCCGAGATCGCGTCGCGGTCGAACACGGCGCTGTTGCGCATACACAGCGGCGACAGATCGAATTGCACGTACTCCGGCGCGTTTCGCTCGCGTCCGAGCCCGTCGAAGATCGTCGCGAGCACGGCCGAAAGCAGCGCTTCCGAGGTCACGGTCTGGCCGTTCCACGCCCAGTGACGCGCGAGCGGTGCCCAGGTCACGAGACTCAAAATGATTCGCGCATTGACGTCGACATCGCACGGACGAATCAGTCCTTCGCTTTGTCCGGTCGCCAGCAAGTGCGCGACGCGCGCGGCGATCGCATCGTAGAGACCTTGGATCGTGTCGCGCTGAGCCTGCGTCATCATGGCGATCTCGGCACGTGCGGCGAGCTCGGGCTCGTTCGGATCGAGCATCCTCGTGACGAAGCGCGTGATCATTTCGACGGCCGTACCCGGATCGCGCGTCGCCTCGTTCAAATGGCGCGCGGTGATCTCGCACGAACGTCGATAGCACTGGAAAACCAGATCCTCGCGATCTTCGACGTAGTAGTACATCGCCGCGCGCGAAATCCCGAGCTTCTCGGCGATTTCGGTGAGCGACGTCAGCGAGACGCCCTTGGCGTTGAGCTGTCTTGCCGCTTCGTCGAGCACGCGCTCGTGCCTGCGCCCGACAGACATGGAAGAAGTGGGGAGCTCGTGTTGCTGCAAGGGCGATGACATGTACGGTGCTCGTTCTTGCTGGTACCAAGAGATTCGGTGCGTAACGGCGCGTGGCGCGATCGCCCGCTCGCGAAAGATAACCGGGCAGTACACATGGTACGCCCCAGTATCACCGGGCGCGGGGTGAAGAAATCTAAACTGTCCGTGCGAACTCAGCTTTCACGTAGACCACTCAATCGGGGATAGGGGAAGCCCTGAGCGGCAAATGCTAGCAGGGGCGGATTGAAAGTGGCGGTAGCGTGCTACCGGCTACAGCCTGCAGTAAGAAGGGCGCTGGGCTCTGGGCTCCGGGCGCTGGCAAGAAAAGCTATGGGCGACCGCAGAAATGCGGTCCTGACGCGAGTCGGAGGCGTGCGCGCGAAGCGGGCACGATGCCCTCCCCCGCGATTAGCGGGGGAGGGAACAAGGAGCAGACGGGGCGAGCGGCAGCTCGAGAATTCTCTATTCTCAATTCTCAACTCTATTCTAAATTCTCAATTCGGCCGCTCCCCGCTTCGCCTCAGTCGCGACGCACGCGGTAGTTGTCGTGGCAGTTCTTGCACGCCCCGCCGAGCTTGCCGACCTGCGCTCTGATACCGCTCACGTCGTTCGCAGCCGCGAGCTGCTGCAGCTTCGGTGCTTCGCCTTGGAAGTTCTTCAGCGCCTTTTCGAAGCCAGCAGGATCCGCCCAGATTTCCGGCTTCGCATCGGTTTTGACCTTCGATTCCGGCCCGCTGCCCTGGGGGAACCAGTTCGGCATCTGCGTCGCTGCGTTCGCGATCGTATCCGCCGACGTCTTGATCCGCGCCAGGTCGGGCTGCGAATTGCGCAGCTGATCGCGCACCTCTTTGAATGCCTCGCCCAGGTCCTTCAAATGCGCCTGGCGCGTCTTGATCGTCTCCTCGATGGAGCTCGCGAACGCAGCACCGGCCGCAACGCTGACGATCGCGGCGATGCCGGCGAGATAAAGCTTTTTCGAGTTATTCCGAGGATTCATAGCGACCCATCTCTCCTGTGACGAAACAATAACCGGGGAATACAGCCGGCATCGGCCGACGACTCGTTGCCTGTTTTACTTGACCTGCTTTCAACCGTCCACGTGCCCTGCGATGTAAACCACGCCGATTCGGCAACATTCGCGATTACGCCGGCAGGTGGATGTACAAAGACTCGCAGATCGGCAAACTTCGGTATCGAGCAACTTTGCGAACCCGCGGATGAATTGCGAATGAATAAAGAAGCTTCACGTTCCGTCGTCGTTTGGGATTGGCCAGTGCGTGTCGTGCATTGGCTGTTCGTGCTCTGCGTGGCGATTTCTTGGTGGTCCGCCGAAGAGCACATGATGGACGTACATCGTTACAGCGGATACACACTGCTCGGGCTCGTCGTCTTCAGGATCTACTGGGGATTTGCCGGCAGCGCCACGGCGCGTTTCGCACAGTTCGTTCGCGGACCGAAGGCGATCGCAGAGTACTTGCG
>DATCLP010000676.1:0-2464 GCA_036563855.1 Steroidobacteraceae bacterium
GTGTATACGTGCTGAACGTCTCGGATGGAAACTTCCCGAACGAGCTCGCCACCGGCAAACCCGAGCTCATCGAAGAAGAACGGCGGTTGCTCTACGTGGCAATGACGCGCGCCAAGCGCAATCTGCACCTTATTGCGCCGCTCAAGTATTACGTGACGCAGCAGAGGCGTATGGGCGATACGCATATCTATGGCGCACGTAGCCGGTTCCTGACGCCCGCCGTCATGCAGACCCTCGAAGCCACATCGTGGCCGATCATGCCGGAACCCATGGCAACTCCTGCGGCGACCACGGCTCGCATTGACGTGGCCGCAAAGCTTCGCGCAATGTGGGAGTAGCGGACGCAACGCACGGAACCTTTTACCTACAGCTCGAATTTTTCGGCATCGACGCCAAATACGGCGTGTAGGTAGTTCGAGGCGCGCTGCACAAGCGGCGCTGAATTTTGGAGCGACCTCTGCAGACCGGTGTCCCATTCAATACCGTGAGACCTCAGGTCCCGCGTTGGCCATCTTCTTCCGCGCGGCACGATCCGCGTGCGGACGACGAGCGCACGATCGGCTTCGATGAAGACTGGGAGGACACTCCGACTGCTCAACTCGAGACGGTCGAGGACACCACCCTCGACTTCGAGCCTCCACCGCAAGTCTTACGCGCAGCACCTGCGGCGCCGCGACTGCGCACCGAAGACATCGCTGCTCCCGCCGTCATCGAGCGGCAAGATCGTCCTGCACCCAGCTCGCTGCCGAGTACTGCGATACCTGTGCCTGAAACTCCGCCCTCGGCGCCCGCCGAGGTCACGACCGGCACCATGTTGTGCGGGCGGTATGTCCTGGGTCGATTGCTCGGAGCGGGCGGCAGCTCGCAGATCTTCGAGGCCGAGAACCGCGAGCGCGCAGGTGCGAAAAACCTCGATACGCGTCTGGCCGTCAAAGTGCTGCGCGAAGACAAGCGCGACAATCCTCATGCGCTGACGCGTTTGAAGCGCGAATTTCGGCAGATGCAGCGCCTCGATCACCCCGGCATTGCGCGCGTGTTCGAGCTTGCATGCGACAACGGCGTGTGGTTCATGACGATGGAGCTGGTCGAAGGCTGCACGATCAATCAGTGGCTGAAGACCAAGCCGAGCCGCAACGAGGCCCTGAAGGTGATCGGCGCGTGCAGCGAAGCGCTCATTCATGCGCACGAGCAGGGTGTGATCCACGGCGATTTGAAGCCGAGCAACGTGATCGTACTGCCGGATGGCGGCGTCAAGCTCGTCGACTTCGGCTCGGCTGCAGAGCGCGATGCGGTGACAGGTGAGATCGATCAGGAACGCAGCTTCGCTGCGACTCCGCCGTATGCCAGCCCGCAAGTCTTGGCGGGCGAGATTGCCGATCCGCGCGACGATGTCTTCAGTTTGGCGTGTCTCACGTACGCGGTCTTGACGCACGGAGAGCATCCTTTCGCACGTAAGTCGTCGCTGGAAGCACAGCAGCAACAACTTCGTCCGGCATACGCTCGCGAGATTCACCCGCGCGAGTTCGACGTCATCGTGCAAGGGTTGGCGTGGGCGCGCGAAGATCGGCCTGCGACAGTGCGCGAATTCTTGCATGCATTGCTCGCTTCGGATCTACGCTCAGCGACGCGCGAACCGACATCGACGACGGTCGACATCAGTCGTCCCGTGCCCGCTCCGGCTACCAAACCGCCCGCTGCAGAGGTGACGTCATCGTTGCCGCCTGCTACGCCGGTGCTCGAGCCCAGCGATCAGCCGCGCGAAACGACTCACCCGATTACCGCGGAGCCCGTGCGCCGCGAGATCAAAAACTCTATCGAGCCGACGAACGCGAGTGTCGAAGCATTCGCCAGGAGCAAGGCTTACGTCCGGGATCTGATTGCATCGCTGCGAGCGCGTCGACCGCAAGCCGCTACCGAAACGACGCAGCCGCTTGCATCGACGGAGAAACGAGAATCCTGGAAGGAACGCACCATTCTTGCAGCCATGCTCGTTGGTGCGACAGCATTGATTGCCTATCGACTGGGGACGAACCAGGCCGTAGAGACATCTCGGGCGGACGTTCCAGCGCCCGTTGCAGAGCAGCCGCCGCCTGAATCTGCGATGACAGCCGATGCTTCTCCATCGCCCGCTCCGCCGACGCCGAGCACGACGGAAGCCGCAACCGAAGCCAAAAGTCCTCCCGTCGCACCGAAACCGTCGGCACCTGTGAGCGCACCTGGCGAGGTGTCGTTCACGACGCGCACCCTGCGGGTCGGACCGAACCAGACGATGGCCGCTCTGACGCTACAGCGGTTGAAATCGACGCGCGGACGCGCGCGAGTGAGCTGGACGATCGAGGGCGGAACGGCTCGGCCGGGTGTCGATTACAAGTTGAGCGATTCGCGGGTCGTCGAGTTCTTGGACGGTCAGAGCGTGCGCAGCCTTTTCATTCCGCTGATTCCGCAAGAGAACAGCGAGCGATCG
>DATCLP010000677.1:0-3909 GCA_036563855.1 Steroidobacteraceae bacterium
CTCGCGACGCTCGGTGAGCGGCAGACGCCGGAGCTCGCGCTCGCCGCTCGGATCGAACAGACACAGCTCGACTTTCTGCGCGCCGCTCGAATACACGGCGAAGTTCACGCCCTCGCCAGTCCAGGTCGCGCCGAGCGGAAACGGCGACCCTGGCTGCAGCGCCGCATTGCTGAAATCGGTCATCAAAGGCTCGATGGCTGTCATTGGTAAAGTGTGCGGTCTTCCGTTCCGGATGTCTGCTGTACGTCAGTGGCTCTGATGCTCCCATACGACCATCGCGAGCGGCGGCAGATTCACGCGGATACGCGCCGGAAAATCGCGCCAGCCGTGCTCTTCGGTATGAACTTCGACTTGAGGCGCATAGCCGGAACCGCCGAACGCGGGGTCGTCGCTGTCGAGAATCTTCCGATACCGTCCGTGCCGCAACACGCCGAGAACGTAGCCGTCGCGCGGCACGGGCGTCGCGTTGAACGCGACGATGAGGTGCGTGCCGCCTTCGTTCGGCAACCGCTGGCGCAGAAAGGCGAACACGCTTTCGTCACGATTGTCCGCATCGATCCAGCGGAATCCTTCCCACGAATCGTCGCTCGCATGCAATTCCGGATATTGGCGGTACAGGAGATTCAACGCGCGATTCCAATCCTGCAATTGACGATGAGACGGATGCTCCAACGAGGCCCAGGCCAAATCCTCATAGTCGCGCCATTCGTGCCACTGTCCGAACTCCCCGCCCATGAACAAGAGCTTCTTGCCCGGGTGCGTCATCATGTAACCGAGCAGAAGGCGGTAATTTGCGCGCTTGCGCCATTCGTCGCCCGGCATCTTATCGAGCAACGATCGCTTGCCGTGCACCACTTCGTCGTGCGACAGCGGCAGGATGAAATGCTCCGAGAAGGCATAGACGAGCGAAAACGTGATCAAGTCGTGATGATGCCGGCGGTGAATAGGATCCAACGACATGTACCGCAACGTGTCGTTCATCCAGCCCATGTTCCATTTGAAATGAAAGCCGAGGCCGCCCAAGTGCACTGGGCGGCTCACGCCCGGAAACGCGGTCGATTCCTCGGCCATCATCAGTGCACCAGGAAAATAGTGTCCGACCGTCCAGTTCAATTGTTTGAGGAAATCGATCGCCTCCAAATTCTCGCGGCCGCCGAACTTGTTCGGTACCCATTCGCCCGGTTTGCGTGCGTAGTCGAGATATAGCATCGAGGCCACGGCATCCACGCGCAATCCGTCGATGTGATACTGCTCCAGCCAAAACAGTGCATTCGCGACCAGGAAATTGCGCACTTCGTGGCGGCCGTAATTGAAGATCTTCGTGCCCCATTCGCTGTGATCGCCGAGACGCGGATCTTCGTGCTCATAGAGCGCAGTGCCGTCGAACTCGCGCAGCCCGTGCGCATCCTTCGGGAAGTGCGCCGGCACCCAATCCATGAACACACCGATGCCCGCCTGGTGCATGCGATCGACGAATCGCATGAAATCTTTCGGCGTACCGTGACGTGCCGTCGGTGCGTAGTGGCCGAGCACCTGATAGCCCCACGAGCCGTCGAACGGATGTTCGGCGACGCCGATCAGCTCGATGTGCGTGTAGCCGAGATCGAGCACATACGGAATCAGCTGATCCGCAAGCTCGTCCCACGTGAGGAATGCCGGCCTGCGATGCCATGAGCGTCGCCACGAGCCGGGATGCACTTCGTAGATCGAAATCGGTGCACGCAGCGGATCCCAATGGCGTCGCCGCTCCATCCACTCGCCGTCGCCCCATTCGTAGCCCGATAGATCGGCCACGATCGAAGCGTTATCCGGCCGAAGCTGCATCTGAAATCCGTACGGATCGGCCTTCAGCATCAGGCTCCCGTACCGGGTGAGGATCTCGTACTTGTAGAGCGCCCCGACGCCGACGCCCGGAATGAACAACTCCCAAATGCCGGAGTTGCCGAGCGGATGCATCGGATGGCGCCGTCCATCCCAGAAATTGAAATCGCCCACGACGCTCACGCGCTTCGCATTCGGTGCCCACACTGCAAAGCGAGTGCCGGCGAGCCCGTCGCGCGTCATCGGATGCGCCCCGAGCTTGCGGTAGATTTGATGATGATTGCCTTCGCCGAACAGGTGCAGGTCGTATTCGGTGAGCTGAGGCGCGAAGTAATAAGGATCGTACTTCGTTGCCTCAGCACCATTGCGATACCGGATGTGCAAGCGGTAAGGCACGATCGGGCGACGGAAATCGATCGTGCCTTCGAAGATGCCGCTCGGATGACGTTCGACGAGCGGTCGCGCCTGCTCGGGCGTTTCGTCTTCCCAATACACGGCGACGGATTCGGCATCCGGCTCGAGCACGCGAATCACGCACTCCGGCGTGTCGCCCTCGCGCGGAAATTCGTGATAGCCGAGCACGGAACGCGGCTTGGGATGCGTCGCCGAAATCAACGCAGCGATATCGCGATCCGACAATCGGGACATGCACGCCCTCGAGCAATTCCCTAACGAACAATGCGCCGCATTGGTGCGATGAACCCCTCGAGCGCGCAACGACGAGCCGCGAGGAGCGTCGCACGGCACAGTGAGGAATGAGAAGAGAGTGTAAAGGTTCCGAGCGCGCGGTGCGCGCACGGAAGGCTGTAGACCGTAGGCTGTAGCAGCGGCATAGTGCATCCATGCACGTCAAGGCGGCAGAGCGGATGAATCGCGGTGAGGGGATCGCGCGCAAGGTTGCCTCTCCTTGGGGGAGGCGGCGAGAGCGGATGCGTCGCGGTGAGGGGCAGCGCGCAGCGCGTCTGGCTGTTAACTATCAATTAATTCTCAATTTCCCTCACCCGCACGCTTCGCTCTGCGACCTCTCCCACCCGGGAGAGGTAATCGCGCGAGCGCGCATCAATCCGGCTCTCCTTGGGGGAGGCGGCGAGAGCGGAGCGTCGCGGTGAGGGGATCGCGCGCAAAGTTGCCTCTCCTTGGGGAGAGGCGGCGAGAGCGGAGCGTCGCGGTGAGGGGATTGCGCGCAGCGCGCCTCATTCGACCAGCGCCCAGCGCCCTTCTTACTGTCGCCTGTAGCCTGTCGCCATCACTCAGATAACAGGGTTAATTCCCCAAATCTTCTCCGCATACTCGCGGATGCTGCGGTCGCTCGAGAACGGTCCCATGCTGAGTGCATTGATCACCGCCTTGCGCGACCACTCTTCTTGATTACGAAACAGCGCGTCGACGCGATCCTGCGCTTGCGCATAAGAGGTGAAATCCGCGAGCACGAGGAAGTGCTCGCCGTCGCTCATCAAACGATCGACGACGACTTGCGAATCGGAAATGTTCTCCGGTGTGAACAAACCCGACTCGATGGCCTCGATCGCGCGCTTGAGCTCCGGGTTCTCGCGCACGTACGCCGCCGGCGAGTAGCCGGACGCGCGCAATGCAGTCACTTCCTGCGCCGTGAGACCGAAAATGAAGATGTTGTCGGCGCCCACCGCTTCCTTGATCTCGATGTTCGCGCCGTCGAGCGTGCCGATCGTGAGCGCGCCGTTGAGCGCAAGCTTCATGTTGCCGGTGCCGGACGCCTCCATGCCCGCCGTCGAAATCTGTTGCGACAAATCGGCAGCAGGCATGATCTCCTGCGCGAGCGAGACGTCGTAATCCGGCAGGAACACGACTTTGAGCTTGTCGCCGACCCGCGGATCGTTGTTCACGACGCGCGCGACGTTGTTGATGAGCTTGATGATCGATTTCGCCATCCAGTAGCCGGGCGCCGCCTTGCCCGCGAAGATCACGACGCGCGGCACGACGTCGGCGTTCGGATTGTCGAGAATGCGCAAGTAGCGCACGACGACGTACAGCAGATTCAAGAGCTGACGCTTGTACTCGTGGATGCGCTTGACTTGCACGTCGAACATCGCATCCACATCGACCTTCGTG
>DATCLP010000678.1:0-3244 GCA_036563855.1 Steroidobacteraceae bacterium
CCTAACTCGAACGCGGAATCGTGTGCCGCGGTGCCGTTCCGGACGATCCCGATTGCGGACTACAGCAGAATCTTCACGTACCCCGGCGATATCGAAATGGCGGCCGGCTCGACGCGGAGCTTCCGTATTCCCGACATCGGCGCGGCGACGCAGTTGTTCGGCTTGAACAACATTCCGCTGTCGCCCGTCCCAGCGCTCGGCAACAACCGCGGTGTCGAAGAGGACGACCTCGGCTTTTACGTGCAACTCGGCATGAGCACCGAGATCGGCGGCATGCCGTTGCGTGGCAACTTGGGTGTTCGTTATGTCGAGACCGAGCAGTCGTCGTACGGCTACTCCTTCTTGAGCGGCGACGCCGTGCTCATTCATGCGGACCGCAAGTACAGCGACACCCTGCCCGCGCTGAACTTGGCGTTGAACGTCACCGACGATTTCGTCGTACGGTTCGCTGCTGCGAAAGTGATGTCGCGGCCGGGTCTGGGTAATGTGACGCCGGGCGGCGGCGTGAACGTGAGCGGCAACAATCGCGTTGCGACCTTGGGTAATCCCAATATCGACCCGACGCGCGCGAAGGCCTACGACCTGAGCTTCGAGTGGTACTTCGCGCCTGAGTCGTTGCTGTCTCTGGCCCTCTTCTACAAGGACATCGAGAGCCGCCCGGTCAGCATCAGCCTGACGAATCAGGTGTTCACCAACAATCCGTTCGGCATCCCGGACAGTGTCGCAGTTGCTGCGTGCGGAGCGACGCCGAACTGTGCGCCTGATCTGCCGATCTGGACGTTCAATACGACGGTGAACGGTCCCGGCGGCGATCTGAAGGGCTTCGAGATCAGCTATCAACAGCCGTTCACGTTCTTGCCCGGCTTCTGGAAGAACTTCGGCGTGATCCTGAACTACACGGGTGTGGAATCCGAGATCACGTATGTCAACGGCCGAGCGGACCTGACCGGCCTGTCGAAGAGCGCGTACAACGCGACGATCTACTTCGAAACCGAGCGTTTCGGTGCGCGTGTCTCGGGCGCTTACCGCGACGAATACCTCACGCAGGTTCCGGGTCGCGACGCGAACGAGTTGGAGGGCGTGGCCGAAGTGTTCACGGTCGATGCATCGGCACGATTCAGCGTGACCGAGAACTTCGACTTGACGCTCGAAGCGCTGAACCTGACCGACGAGTACGAAGACCAGTGGGTGGACTACGCGGCAGACCGCTTGTCCTACTACCACCACACCGGGCGCAGCTACCTGTTCGGAGCCCGCTACAAGTTCTGAGGTCCCCCAGCCTCAGCTCGGCCGGCGTCGAGCCCCATGTGGGCTCGACGCCATTTCCTTTCGAGAGACGAATATCGAAGCGATGAGCAGGAGTCATCCGTTGAATTAGTTGGACCGTCACACTCACGGGAGGAGTTATGCGCAACTCAATCCGCACTTCGGGTCTCTTCGTCATCCTCGCTGCATGCGCGGCGTTTCAATTCCAGCCCGCCAACGCGCACGATCTCGGACGTCAAACTTTGCCAGCCGGAGACGGTTGGGGATCATTCGGTGCCGGTGTCACAGGCGGCGCATCGGCTGCGCCGGAGCAGGTCTACGTCGTGACCAATCGCGCCGAATTGATCGCGGCGCTCAACAATGGCGTTCCGTCGTCCACGTCGCCTTCGAATCCGTCGAACGAGCCAAAGATCATTTACGTGAAGGGTACGATCGACGCGAACGTGGACGACGAGAATCGTCCGCTCACGTGCGAGGACTATTACCGCGACGGCTATACGCCGGAAGCGTACTTTGCAACGTACGATCCGGCCGTGTGGGGGCGCGTGCCGCCGAGCGGCCCGCTCGAGGATGCGCGCATCGCCTCCCGTAATGCGCAGCAAGCGCGCGTGCGAATTCGTATCGGCTCGAACACGACGATCGTCGGGCTGGGCAAGAACGCGACGATCAAAGGGGCGTGGTTCGACATTCGCGGCACGGCGGGCGTTCCGAACAGCCGCAGCAACATCATCATCCGCAATCTCACCTTCCGCGACACGTACGATTGCTTCCCGGAGTGGAGTCCGACGGACGGCGCATTGGGCAGCTGGAATGCACTCTACGATTCGATTTCGCTGCGCGACACGAACAACGTCTGGATCGATCACAACACCTTCGAGGATCGCGACACGCGCGACGAGACTCAGCCGCTGCGGTTCGGCGTGCTGTACCAGGTGCACGACGGGTTACTCGACATCACGAACGCCTCCGACCTCGTCACGGTCTCGTGGAATCGGTTCCGGAATCACGACAAGGCGATGCTGATCGGCTCGTCGGACGGTGCGACCGCAGACCGAGGCAAGCTTCGCGTCACGCTGCATCACAACTGGTTCGAGGGAATCGGTCAGCGGGCGCCGCGCGTGCGTTTCGGCCAAGTGCATCTCTACAACAATCTGTACGACGTGCGCGGTGCGCTCTCGTATCAATATAGCTGGGGCGTCGGAATCGAATCGGCCATTTACGCCGAAGACAATGTTTTCATCGCGCCGAAGACGTTCACGCCGGATCGGTTCATCGCGCGCTTCAATGGAACGGCATTGGCGGCCTCGGACACGCTCGTCATCGGTCCGCGCGTTCGCAATCCGGTCGATCTGGTTTCAGCATGGAATCAAGTGAACGATCCGGACCTCGGCGTCGATGTCGGTTGGGTGCCGACGCTCGATCGCGGGCTCCTGCCGGCCGTGACGGTGCCGATCCTCGTGCCGCTGTTCTCCGGGCCCGTGTTCCACTAATGGAGGTGTCGATGCACAAGCAGCGGTCGCGAGACTTCGGGATCGTTGCGTGCGCAGCGGCGCTCGCTTTGGTGAGCGCCGTTGCACTCGCGCAGAACCGCCACGTGCGGAACCGGTTCTGGGTGAAACAGGACAGCGAAGTGATGCGCCTCGAGCCTGGTCCGCACGAAGGCACCGGCAGGACGACTGCATATCGCTACTTCGACGATGTGCCCGATGCGCGCGTGATCTTTCGCAAGCGCGCATTGCATCGAGGTGCATCGATCGGTATGCACGTGCTCACGCACGATGAGGTGTACTACATCGTGAGCGGGCGGGGCGTGCTCACCGTCGACGACACGCAGCGCGAAGTCGGACCGAACACGGCAATCTTCATGCACGAAGGCGCCGATGTCGGCATCCGCCAAATTGGCGACGAAGATCTCGTACTGATCGTCGCCTATCCTCCGGCGGAGCGAGTTCGGTAGAGTCAGCGTTCCTGCAGAAGC
>DATCLP010000679.1:0-5498 GCA_036563855.1 Steroidobacteraceae bacterium
GCGCGCATGGCTCGAAGCGCTCGGACGTCGAGCTGTACAGGCCTCGGCACCCTTCAGCGACAACTCGACGGCTGCGGTACTGCGCTATCTCGCCGCATAGCGTCGCGTTCGCCCCGCGGCCGGGCGCGAATGCCTCGGCACGACTAAAATCTTCCCCTTCTCACCATTGCGTCTGGGCCGAACCCCAGCAGCCACGCGCTTTTTTCGAGGGTCAGTCATGAAGAATCGTCCTAGCGGCCGTGCGCCCGACCAGCTTCGCGAAGTGCGGATCACGCGCAATTTCACGCGTCACGCCGAGGGTTCCGTATTGGTCGAGTTCGGCGACACGCGCGTGGTGTGCACCGCGAGCGTCGAAGAAGGCGTTCCGGCCTTCCTGCGCAACACCGGTCAGGGTTGGGTCACGGCCGAGTACGGCATGCTGCCGCGTTCGACGCACACTCGTACCCGGCGCGAAGCGGCTGTCGGCAAGCAAGGCGGACGCACGTTGGAAATTCAACGACTGATCGGACGCGCCTTACGCGGGGTCGTGGATTTGAAAGCGCTCGGCGAGCGGACGATCACGCTGGATTGCGATGTCATACAAGCGGACGGCGGGACCCGCACCGCGTCGATCACCGGCGGCTATGTGGCGCTCGTCGATGCAGTGAACACGCTCGTGAATCGAGGCGTGCTCGCAGAGAGTCCGATTCACGGGCAAGTGGCTGCGGTGTCGGTCGGTATTTGGTCCGGTATACCGGTCGTCGATCTCGACTATGCGGAGGACTCCGAAGCCGAAACCGACATGAATGTCGTGATGAACAACGGAGGCGGATTCATCGAGCTGCAAGGCACAGCGGAAGGGCACGCATTCCGACGCGAAGAGCTCGATGAGCTGCTCAACCTCGCAGCGAACGCAATCGGACAGCTGTTTGCGAAACAGCTCGAGGCGTTGGGCTGATCGCGGAATGTGATCGCGAGTATCGCAATGCGCGTCGTTCTTGCCACGAACAACCCCGGGAAGCTTCGGGAGTTTCGCGAGCTGCTCGCCCCGCTCGGCTTCGAGATCGAGCCGCTTGCGCGCTTCACGAGCGAGAGCGCTGCAGAAACGGGCATGTCGTTCGTCGAAAACGCCATCTTGAAGGCGCGTCATGCGTCGCAGGCTGCCGGATTGCCGGCGATCGCGGACGATTCGGGCATCGAAGTCGATGCGCTCGACGGTGCGCCGGGCATTTACTCCGCGCGCTATGCCGGCGAAGGTGCGAGCGATAAGGAGAATCTCGAGAAGCTCGTTGCAGCCGTTCGCGATGTGCCCGAGGAGAAGCGCACTGCACGCTATCAATGCGCGCTTGCGTTCTTGCGCCGCCCGAACGATCCGTCGCCGATCGTCTGCCAACAAAGCTGGGAAGGCCGCATCGTCCTGACGCCGCGCGGAACGGGCGGTTTCGGCTACGACCCGATCTTCGAGCTGCCCGAGGGGAGGACGGCTGCGGAGCTCGCACCGGAAGAAAAGAACCGAATCAGTCATCGCGGCAAGGCGTTGCGCGAGCTCGTGGCGCGATTGCGCCAGGCTCACCTATGAGCGCTTTGGCGTTACCGCCGCTTGCACTGTACGTGCACATGCCGTGGTGCGTGCGCAAATGCCCGTACTGCGACTTCAATTCGCATGCGATCGGCAAAGAGTTGCCCGAACGCGAATACGTGGCAGCGTTATTGGATGATCTCGAGCAGGATCTCGACGCGGCTCAGGGGCGTACGCTCGTTTCCATCTTCTTCGGCGGCGGCACGCCGAGCTTGTTTTCGCCGGAGTCGATTGCGGAGATCTTGTCGGGCGTGCGCGAGCGCGTGAGTTGCGCACCGGACATCGAGATTACGCTCGAAGCCAACCCAGGAACGATCGAGCATGGCCGTTTCGGCGGCTACAAAGCTGCTGGCGTGACGCGTATTTCACTCGGCGCGCAAACGTTCGACGATCGACATTTGCGGGCGCTCGGGCGCATTCACAATTCCGGCGACATCGAGCGCGCCGTCGAAGAGCTGAGAAGCGCAGGCTTCGACAACTTCAATCTCGATCTCATGTATGCGTTGCCCGAACAACGCATCGAGCAAGCGGTCGCGGACGTGCGTCGGACGGTGTCGCTCGAGCCGACCCACATCTCGCACTATCAACTCACCTTGGAGCCAGGAACGGTGTTCTTTCACCGTCCTCCGCCGTTGCCCGATCAAGATGCGAGCTGGGAGATGCAGCAAGCCTGTCAGGCGGTGCTGGCCGAGCACGGCTACGAGCAATACGAAGTGTCTGCATACGCACGCGCTGGCTCGCAGTGCAAACACAACCTCAATTATTGGCAGTTCGGCGATTACATCGGCATCGGTGCGGGCGCCCACGGCAAGCTAACCGATGGCGAGCGCGGACAGGTCGTTCGCACGGTCAAGCACCGGCAGCCGCGCGAGTATTTGCGTCAGCGCGGTCGCGCTCGCGCCATCGAACGCCGAGTCGTTGCGGCAGACGAACTGGCCTTCGAATTCATGCTGAACGCGTTGCGGCTCCGTAGCGGGTTCTCGGCGGCACAGTTTTCGGCGCGCACCGGACTCGGACTGGACATGATCCGCGAGCCCCTGGAGCGGGCGGTGGCCCAGCGGTTGCTCATCCAGGAGGGCGACCGTTGGTGGCCGACCGAGCGCGGTTACCTGTTCCTAAACGACCTGCAGGCCTTGTTCTTGCCCGACCACGAGCACGGACGCGTCTTACCGCAAACACCTACGGACTTCCCCGCGCAAGTCAGTGAACGGCCACGGAAAGTCGACTGACGGGGAGAGGGCGCCGGGTAGAACACGTGCGAGGGTTATGCACACCGAAGCAGACTGTTCAAGGCAGCGAGCGGTTGATGACAAAAGTGCATCCGCTCTATCAGAAGCCATCTCTAAGTGATTGATTGGATAACGGAAAATAGCGTGGCTATTTTTTGATCAATTTGACAACGCCATATTTCGGACGCGGTTTGCGGCAAGTTCAGACCCGTTCATCCACAAAGTTGTCCACAGCTTTTGTGGATAACTCTAAGGCGCCGGCTGTCAGACAAACTCGCAGAAGCGCGCCAGCGGTCTTGTCAGCCGCCGCCTGTTGCGGCCCTCCCGCCCGGTGGCTAAACTGCGCGCCCTTTTCGGAGGCGCCCCTTCAGGCGCGCACGCTCATGAAAGCTGGAATCCATCCCGAATACAAAGAGACGACCGTCACCTGCAGCTGCGGGAACACGTTCGTCACCCGCTCGACTCTGGGCCACGACCTGCAGATCGAGGTGTGCTCGAATTGCCACCCGTTCTATACGGGTAAGCAGAAGATCGTCGATACCGGCGGCCGCGTGGACAAGTTCAAGAAGAAGTACGCGCGTTGAACCGCGGGTCGTCGAAAGTCTCTCCAAAGGGCGCCGCATGGCGCCCTTTGCTTTTTCTGGCGCCACGTGCCGGAACTCTCAGCGCCTGAGGCGGCTCTCACGGTGCAGACAGCGGCACGACTTGGCCGTTCATCCGTCGTTCTGCAACTTGTCGCTGTAATTGGGAGCGGTTTATAACCGAACCAACGTGCTGAAGACCCGCGCCATGCTGAGATCCTTCCTACGTCTTTGCTGGGTATGCGTGGCAGCTATCGCGCTCGGCAGCTGCGCCTCCAATCCCGTGACGGGTCGGCCGGACCTCGTGTTCTCGTCGGAAAAGGGCGAGATCGAACGGGCCAAACAAGTCCACCCGATGTTGCTGCAGCAATTCGGCGGCCCCTACGACGACATGCGGCTGCAGCAATACGTGAACGAAGTGGGCCAGCGCGTGGCCAAGCAGAGCCACCGCCCGGACTTGGAGTACCACTTCACGGTGCTCGACAGCGAAGAGATCAATGCGTTCACGCCGGGCGGCGGTTACGTCTACATCACACGCGGCATCCTGAATTTCCTGAATTCCGAAGCAGAGCTCGCCGCCGTGCTCGGGCATGAAATCGGGCACATCACTGCAAGGCATCCGGTCCGTCAGCAGACGCAGTCCACCCTGAGCAATATCGGTGCCGCCGCACTCGGCATCGTCACGGGCAGCGGCGACTTGGCAGAGCTTGCGGCGTACGCAGGTGCCGCTTTGGTGACCGGCTACGGCCGCGAAATGGAGCTCGAGGCGGATCGTCTCGGCGCCGAATATTTGGCGAAGCAGGGGCTCACGCCGAACCACATGATCGATGTCGTGCGGCTGCTCAAGAACCAGGAAATGTTCGAAGTGCAGCGCGCGCGGCAAGAGAATCGCAAGCCGCGCATCTATCACGGCGTGTTCTCGACGCACCCCGACAACGACCAGCGCTTGCGTGAGGTCGTGAAGGCGGCCGAGAAGCTCAAGACGCAAGCCGGCGCCGGCGATCCGGGACGCGAGCGGTATCTGCAGGCGATTCAGGGTTTACCCGTGGGAACGAGTCGGGCACAAGGCGTGCTCAAGGGCAATCGTTTCTATCACGCGAATCTCGGCTTCACCGTCGCGTTTCCTAACGGTTGGACGGTCGAGAATCTGCCCGATCGGCTGCTGTCGGTTTCGCCGCGCAAGGACAGCATCATGATGATGCGCACGATGGCGCCGCCGCCGAACACGAACCCGCAGCAATTCCTGTCGCGCCTGTTGGCCGGGAAGAATGCCGCGCCCGGCGAGGCCATCGAGGTCAACGGTTTGCAGGGTTACACCACGGTCGTGAGATCCGAGCGGACCGATTTCGGCGTCGCGCCAGCCCGCTATGCGGTGATTTACCACAACAATCTCGCGTATGTGTTTGCCGGTGCGAGCAAAGCGTCCACGAGCGTGCCCGCGGCCGATCCGCTGATCATGTCGACGATCCGTACATTCAGGCGCTTGCGGGCCAACGAGTTTGCGCTCGCCGAGCCGTACAAGATCAAGATCATCCGCGCCGATGAGAACACCCGCATCGCAGACTTGGCGAAGGCTTCGCCGATCAAGGAGTACGCTGCGGAGTTGTTGCGGCTCATGAACGATCTGTACCCGAACAAGGAGCCGCAGCCGGGCCAACTGCTCAAGATCGTCGAATAATCAGGGCGATCGCGGCTCGTTCCCGGAGCATCGCGGCTGGCTTGATTCGGTCGCGGTGTCGTGTAAGTCTGCGCGTCCCGTTTGCACTTGCAAAAAGAGCTGCGGTATCCGTCGTTGATCAGATCGAGACCCGAGACCCGCCCATGTCCGAAAAGAAGTTCGAATTGACGAATCTTGCTACCGGTAAGAAGTCGACCGCCGAGGTGCGCAGCGGCACCTTGGGCCCGGACGTGCTGAATATCGCGAGTCTCGCCAAAGACCACGGCATGTTTACGTTCGACCCGGGTTTCATGGCCACGGCGTCGTGCGAGAGCAAGATTACGTTCATCGACGGCGAGGCGGGCGTGCTGCTCTATCGGGGAATTCCGGTCGAACAGCTTGCCGAGAAGAGCAACTTCCTCGAGGTCGCCTACCTTCTGATCAACGGCGAGCTTCCGACCGCGGCGCAGCTC
>DATCLP010000680.1:0-5994 GCA_036563855.1 Steroidobacteraceae bacterium
CTTTCAAGGTCGTCCGCTTCTACCGCCACGTCCGAAACGCCGACCGCGAACGGTCGGTGATTCGCATGCCGTCATTCGAAGCGGTGCGCGATGATCCAGTGCTGTATGCGCACGCTTCGCGCATCCTGCACATGGAATCCAATCCGGGGAATGCGCGTGCGCTCGTGCAACGTCACGGCGACGTCGATGTGTGGCTGAATCCGCCGCCGATTCCGCTCACGACGAAGGAGATGGATGCGATTTACGAGCTGCCGTATCGGCGCGTGCCGCATCCTTCATACGGCAACGCGAAGATTCCCGCGTACGAGATGATCCGTTTCTCGATCGCGATTCAGCGCGGCTGTTTCGGCGGCTGCACGTTCTGCTCCATTACCGAGCACGAGGGCCGCATCATTCAGAGCCGCTCCGAGGATTCGGTCATCAAAGAGATCGAGGCGATTCGCGACACCGTGCCCGGTTTCACTGGAGTGGTATCGGACCTCGGCGGGCCGACCGCGAACATGTATCGGCTCGCCTGCAAGTCGCGCGACATCGAAGCTGCGTGCCGCAGACCGTCGTGCGTGTACCCAGGCATTTGTCCGAACCTCAACACCGATCACTCGGCGCTGATCAAGTTGTATCGGCGTGCTCGCGCGGTTCCGGGTGTCAAGAAGGTGTTGATCGGCTCTGGCGTGCGCTATGACCTTGCCGTCGAATCGCCCGAGTACGTGAAGGAGCTCGTGCAGCATCACGTCGGCGGTTACTTGAAGATCGCACCCGAGGCGATTTCGGACGGTCCGCTCTCGAAGATGATGAAGCCGGGCATCGGCACGTACTACAAGTTCAAAGAGCTATTCGACAAGTACTCGAAGCAGGCCGGCAAGGAGCAGTATCTCATTCCCTATTTCATCGCCGCGCATCCCGGCACGACGGACGAGGACATGCTCGAGCTCGCGCTATGGCTGAAGCGCAATGGATTTCGGGCGGATCAAGTGCAGGCGTTCTTGCCTTCGCCGATGGCCACCGCCACCGCGATGTGGCATTCGGGAAAGAATCCGCTCAAGAAAGTCACGCGCTCCTCGGAAGAAGTGCACATTCCGAAGGGCCTCAAGGTGCGTCGCGTACACAAGGCGTTCTTGCGCTACCACGATCCGAACAATTGGCCGCTGTTGCGCGAGGCGCTGCGACGCATGGGCCGTGCGGACCTGATCGGTCCCGGCAAGCATCAATTGGTGCCTGCTTGGCAACCTCCCGGAACTGGCGATGCTCACGAAGGCCGCCGCGTCCCGAACCACCGCTTCCGCACTCAGCACACCGGCCTCAAGGGAACTGCGCTGCCCAAGCAAACCCCAAGCTCGGAGAAATCAGAGCGCGAAGGCCGCAAACGGCGACACGGCGCTCAGCGTCCGCGGCCGTAACTGTTTGCACACAAAAAAAGGCCCGCTCGAGGCGGGCCAAAGCGGGGGGGTCTTCAGCAGAGGAAAACCAGCGCTAAAAACGTTTCACCTTAGGCTGAAGACTGAAAGCTGAAGATGGGCTTAACGCCTTGGGCACGCCGCACGAAAGCGCATTCCTCCTTCAGTCTTCGGCCTTCCGTCTTCAGCCTCAAAAGTTGTGGCTCACCTGCACCGCTCCCCAGAACGCATCGCGGTCGGCTTGGCCGTTGCGCAGCTCCGCGGTCTGGTAGTTGAGCGTGTAGCTCACCTGCGTGTTCTCCAACACTTGGGTTACGAAACCGATCCACGCCTCCGCGACGAGCGGCCTGATCTCGTCGAACGAGTAACGCACCTCGCTCTCGCGGAATTGGCCCTGTAGAAATGCGTTGTATGCGCGCGCTTTCAAGCGCACACCGGCAAACAAATAGAGCTCCGGCTGCGTGCGCCGCGCATCCACGGGCATCGGGGCCGCGATGTAGTCGGTCAGCTCGGGCGCGTAGCTCCACCACGGCGTGGCGAACTTTCCGTAACGCACAGTGAGCGCACCGCTCGTTTCCGTGAGATACCCGACGCTGCCCTGCACGGTCGCCTTCACATCGAGGCGCGCCGTCGGATGCGCCACGAGCAGGAAGTGCCGCGCGAGCGAATAGCGCGCAGTCGGCTCGCCGCCGGCCGAGATCTGATGCGCGTAACCGCGCGGACGCGCCGACCCGACGAGGTCGTGCACGGCGCTGTGCAACGATTCGGTGAGCGAGAGACCCAACACACCGATCGTCAGCGCGCTCGTCCATGCAGTGCGACCGTCGTGGGCGACGCGCACTCGCTGATTCGTCGTGAACAGCAGACTCGCGTACGGCCGGTCGTCGTATACCGGTTCCGCACTCGTGACATCGCGCGGCGTGAACGCCATCAAGCCGATCTGTTTCGAGTGATATGTGCCGGCGGCCTCGACGGGCGAAGTCAGCCGATCGATCGCTGCCAGCGCAGGATCGAGCGACAAGTAACGGTCGCGCGCGTCGGTTCCCGAGAACGAGAAAGCAAGTCCTCCGGTGTAGTCGCGATCGCGTCCGCCACCGCCTGCAAACAAATCGTTGTCGATCTGCAGTCGTACGCCGCTCAGAGCAGGCTCTGGTTCCGCACCCGAAGCGGCGGGCGCAGCCATCGCGAGCGCCGCAGCGAGCGCCAACCATCGATGTCTCGTCGAACTGCCCATGACCTTGACCCTTCAGTTCGAAGACGCGCGGGCTTCGTCCGTTCGTCTTCTCTTCAAGCTTGGGCGTTACTTTCGCGGACTCGTGCGCCGGGATAAATGCGAGCGCAGGAATGAATCTCATGACGAAGTCTCGCGAATCGTCGATGGCCGCGCATCGGCCATCCGGCCCAATTCGTCGTTGGCAGTGCGGCGGACGCAGCTAACCGTCTCGCATGACCGTGGAGTGACGACTATCTGCAGGTGAAGCGCGCGCCGCAGCCATTCCAAGGACGCATGAGCTCATGCGCGGCAGACATCGGAATGAAGCTCTCGACGCGCGATGCGGCGAAAAGGTTGCGTGTGTGCAAGGACGAGAACAGAACGCGGCGCGTCAAACGGTCAGCTGAACCGAGTAGCGTGCAATGGCTTTTCTAATTCCCACTGGACGAAAGGGATCCCCCGGCGTACGTGGAGGCCGAAGCCGACGTAATTGAAAAAACGCGCGAGCCGTTTGCGGTACCACTCCGCATGGCGCAAACGAATCGCATCGTCGCTGCATGAGCGATCCGCGTTACGCCGCCAGTCCTCGATTGTGGGTGCGTGGAAATAGAAGGCACCGCGCGACAGCCGCGCGAGATTTTCGATGGCGCGCGCTGTATCGCGGTCGCTCAGGTACTGGAGCACGTCGTAACAGACGATGAGATCGAACTGACCCGGTGCCGTGAAATCGGCGACCGAGCCGTGCTTCCAGCCGTAGCGCTTGCACAGGTATTCGCTTGCCTCGACCCCGAGGTAGTACGCGCCAGGGAACTCGCGCAAGAGCGGTCGGCGCAGCAAGCCGAGACCGCAGCCCGCGTCGCAAATTCGCTTCACCGGAATGTCGAGATAGCGGACGAGTCTGCCGATCATTTGCGCCCGCCGGGCCATCTCTTCCCGCGTCGTCACGCGAGTTCGAGGGTCGAGGTAGAAGCGACGGTAAAAATCGGCGTCGAAGCGGGTCATCGGGCCTGCTGTCGGGAATCGAGGAGCGTTGAAAGCCCGAATATTAGGGGATCGGCGGTATGCGCCGCTTGCACGTAGCGGTCGAGCGCCGCGAACGAGGTGGTCGGAACCCCAGCAAACGCTTGATTCGCCCGTCGCCATCCCAACGTACCGCTCATTACGGATACGAGCGCCGGCGCATGAGCACCCGAAACCCCCATTCCTGGATGTGGGCGGAAGCCTTCGAATTGTTGGAACGCGCGCAGCGTCTGCAGCGGCAGTTCTTCGCATTCGGGCACGCCGTCCAATCCCAGCCGCGTTGGGAGCCCCCTGTGGACATCGTGGCCTACGACCCCGACGTCCAAGTGACCGTGGCTCTGCCTGGGGTCGCGCCCGAGCAAGTCCAGGTGAGTGTGAAACACGGCGCGTTGTTCGTCAGGGCCGTGCGCACGCCCCCATTGAATGCACAAACCACGGCCGTACATCGCTTGGAAATCCCGTACGGACGTTTCGAGAGACAGATCGCACTTCCGGCCGGCCGCTACGAGCTGATGGAACAGTCGTTCGTGAATGGATGCCTGGTGTTGCGGCTGACCAAGCGATAGCAGTTCCCGTCGACCGCGGGTGGAGAGGAAATGAGCGAGAGCAAAGTGAACGAGAACGACACGGCTGCAGAGGAGCAGGCGAAGCGCATCTCGGATGACATGTTGATCATCCTGCCGGTGCGCAACCTCGTCCTGTTCCCCGGCACCGTCCTGCCGGTCGCCATCAGCCGCGAGCGTTCGCTGGCCGGCGCTCAGGAGGCCGTGCGTACCGAAAGCAAGATCGGGTTCCTGCTTCAGCACGACCCCGAGACGCAAGTACCGACACCGGACGATCTTCATAAGATCGGTACGGTCGCGAACATCGTACGCTACGTGACCGCGCCCGACGGCACGCACCATCTGGTCGTGCAAGGCGAGCGTCGCTTCCGCGTGCTCGATTTCAAGGAAGGCCTACCCTTCATGCTCGCGCGCGTCGAATACTTGGGCGAACCGCACGTGACGACGCCCGAGGTCGAAGCACGCGCGCTGCATCTGAAGCGTTTGGCGGCCGAAGCCATTGCCCTGCTGCCGCAAGCCCCCGCGGAGCTCGCCAATGCGATTCAAGCGGTCGAGTCGCCTTCGGCGCTCGTCGATCTCGTCGCGAGTTTCATGGATATCAAGGTCGCGGAGAAGCAGGAGCTGCTCGAGACCATCGATCTGAAGGATCGTCTCGATCGCGTTTCGTCGTTGCTGTCGAAGCGCATCGAGGTGCTGCGTCTGCAGCGGCAGATCGAGGAGCAGACTCGCGAAGCGATCGACGAGCGTCACAAGGAAGCGCTGCTGCGCGAACAGCTGCGCCAGATCAAGAAGCAGCTCGGCGAAGACAACGACGGCAACGAAGAGATCGCCGAGCTGCGCGAAGCGATCGAAAAGGCTGGCCTTCCCGAAGAAGCGAAGGAGCAAGCGCTCAAGGAGCTCAAGCGTCTCGAACGCATGCCGGATGCAAGCGGCGAGTACTCGATGCTCCGCACTTGGCTCGATTGGATGATCCAGCTCCCCTGGTCGAAGCTCGACGAGGAGACGATCGACATCGCCAATGCACGGCGCGTGCTCGATGAGGATCACTACGGCCTCGAGAAGATCAAGCGCCGTATCATCGAGTATCTGGCCGTTCGCAAGCTCAACCCGCAGGGCCGCAGCCCCATCCTGTGCTTCGTCGGCCCGCCCGGCGTCGGCAAGACCTCGCTCGGCCAGAGCATTGCCCGCGCGCTCGGCATGAAGTTCGCGCGCGTGAGCTTGGGCGGCGTGCACGACGAGGCGGAGATCCGCGGCCACCGGCGCACTTATATAGGGGCGCTGCCGGGCAACATCATTCAGGCGATTCGCAAAGCCGGTACGCGCAACCCGGTGCTGATGCTCGATGAGATCGACAAGCTCGGCGCCGGGATTCACGGCGATCCGTCCTCGGCGCTGCTCGAGGTGCTCGATCCGGAGCAGAACAACACGTTCCGCGACAACTACCTCGGCCTGCCGTTCGATCTGTCGAAAGTCATGTTCATCGCCACGGCGAACGTGCTCGACACGATTCCGGGGCCGCTGCGCGATCGCATGGAGGTCATCGAGCTCACGGGCTACACCGAGGATGAGAAGGTCGAGATCGCCAAGCGCTATCTCGTCCGTCGTCAGCTCGAGGCCAACGGACTCACGTCGGAGCAGGCATCCATCAGCGACGATGCGATCCGCAAGATCGTGCGCGACTACACGCGCGAGGCCGGCGTGCGCAACCTCGAACGGGCGATCGGCTCGGTGCTGCGGAATGTGGCCGTGCGCATCGCAGAGGGCACGATCACGCAGCAGTCGATCGGTGTCGACGATATTCAGC
>DATCLP010000681.1:0-1548 GCA_036563855.1 Steroidobacteraceae bacterium
GCTCGCTAGAGCGCCACTGCGACTCCCAGTCGCACTTGCGAATCGAGCTTGCGGTCGTAATCGAGCAAGCTCTCGCCGTGGCCGCCGAAGTATTGCAGCAACAGCCAGCCCGTGAGATCACCTCCGCTCAGCTTCGAGAGCGGGTATGAAAGATTCAACTCGACGCTGCCGAAGCTGCTGCGCCTGCCCTTGCGAAGTTGCGCCCAGAAATTCAGTCCGCCTTTGCTGCCGGCTCCCATCAACCAATCGACATAGCCGCGATAGTCGGCAATGTCGGGGTTCTCGCTCTCCGCGACGTAGTTGTGAATGAGCGGTGCGAAGTACACGTTGAAGCCGTCGGGATCGCCGAACGTGAGCGTCGGCCGCACATAGAACATGTTGTAGCTGCGCGATTGTTCGCCGTCTTTGCCGTTCGATTCATGGCCCGCGCCGGCCTCGACGCCGAGCCGCAAGCGGCCATCGAAGAGACGGCCGAGGTCATGGTTGGCGTAGAACAAGCGCGGCCGATAACTGGAGTCGCGGAAGGGTTTGGAGAGCTCGTCCAAGTCCCAGAGAGACGTCTGCGAATACGCCAAGTACAGGTCGTCGATCCACGGCAGCTTGCGAGCCAGTCGGCCTTCGCCGTCGAACAGCCGATAACGAAAACTGATCTGGAATTTTGCATTCAAGCCGTCGTCGCCGCCGACGATGAAATACACCGGCTCGTAAACGGACAGCGCAAGCGGCGGCGGTTTGTCGACGAGCGTCGTAGCCGTTTTCGACTCGTCTCGAGAACCCGTTTCAGCAGCGCGCGCGGACGAAGGTTGCGTCGTTGCTGGAGCGATGTTGAGCGCCACGGGATTCGCGACAAATCCGGTTGTGGTGAGAACTGCCGAACCTGTAATCTCGCTCGGAATCGTCGCCCTCAAACGCACGAAAACGAACCCGTTCGGCGCGATTTCCAGCACACCGGTTCGATCCGGCATCGCGTCGAGCGTCGCAAGAGCCGTATCGGTCTCGAATCGCAGGTGCACCGGCGCAGGTATATCGACCTGCAATGGCGACGACCCGTCGTTTGCGATCGTCATACGAAGCTCGATTGCGCTGCCCGCCTCTACTCGCGGAGATGCGGTACTGAGAATGACCTCGGAGTGTGCACACAACGAGATCGCCAGCAACCAGCAGCCAAGGAGATGCCGAGGAATCATCAACGCGCTCCCAAAGGGGAAAAAGGAAAAGGAGAACTGGGTATGGGAAATGGAAACGGCCAGTGCTAGGTCCGACGCGGCCTATGATGCAGATCGGGAATCAGCGAGGCATCAGTAAGCACCGGCCAACGCGGCGCCCCTTCCCGGTTCCCTGATCCCTGTTCCCTTCCTACCTATGCGTCACCTGCAAGATGCTATTGCGAATCTGCTCGTGCAGGACGAGCTGCGCATCCTGCGCGACGGCTTCGAGCGTTTCCGTGAAAGCGAGGCGGCCGTCCGCGTTCACGGTCAGCACCTTTCTCTCGCGCAAGAGATCGATGAAGTTCGAAAACAGCGACTTGTCGAAGAATTCCGGCGCATT
>DATCLP010000682.1:0-1665 GCA_036563855.1 Steroidobacteraceae bacterium
GCGCAGGCGAAGGCGTGCGTGGACCGTTTCATTGCGGAGACGCTCGAGAATCGGCCTGCTGAAGTTCGAATCAGGGATCGTGTCGGACCGCTGCCGCTGATCTTGCGCAGCGAGCTGCAGATGCATTTGGAAGCCGTGGAAAAGACTTCCGGCAGAACGGTGGCAACCGGAGTCTGCGATCCGAAGCGCGGTCTGGTCGAAGTGACCGAGCGCTGAGCCGACCTTGATAGGCTGTAACGGGTATTTCCGTTGCAGCCTTCATTCCAAACAGTTCCGACGAACGAGAGAGTCGTCGACAAGACTCTCGACCAGTGCTATCCATGCATCCACTACATAGGGGATGCTGGAATGCGTATCGCTGCGCCTTTCGGCGCATTCTTCGCTATTGCGTTCGGCCTGCTCGGGTGCGCAAACCGTGTACCCGTTCCGTCACCCGAGTTGCAAGGCAAATCGGTGATGAGCCTGCGCGCCGAGCTGGATTCTGGACGCATCACTTCGGAGGCGCTCGTCCGGGCCTATCTCGAGCGCATCGAAGCGCTCGACCGCCAGGGCCCGACCTTGCGGGCCGTTCTATCCATCAATCCCGATGCGCTCGATCAAGCGCGCGCGCTGGATGCGGAACTCAGGCAGAACGGCCCACGGGGCTTGCTTCACGGCATTCCGATCCTGATCAAGGACAACATCGAAACCAAGGATCCTGTTCCGACCACTGCCGGCTCGCTTGCGCTCGCGTCCAATCGTACGTCTCGCGATGCACCGGTCGTTGCGAATCTGCGCGCGGCGGGCGCCGTCATTCTCGGCAAAGCCAACTTGAGCGAATGGGCCAATTTCCGTTCGCGAGACTCGATCAGTGGCTGGAGCGCGCTCGGGGGCTTGACGAAGAATCCGCATGCGCTGGATCGCACGCCCTGCGGATCGAGTGCGGGAAGCGCAGTAGCGGTCGCAGCGGGACTTGCGGCCGCGGCCGTCGGCACCGAAACGGACGGTTCGATCGTCTGTCCGGCTTCGATGAATGGCATCGTCGGACTGAAGCCCACGCTCGGACTGCTTTCCAATCGTCACATCGTGCCGATCGCGCACAGCCAGGACACTGCCGGTGCGATGGCGATCGACGTTCGCGATGCAGCCGTGCTGCTCGATGCAATGGTCGGCCAGGTGCCGGCGTGCGAGCCACCGGCGAGCGATTGCAAACGCGCCGATTACGTTCAGGCATTGTCGACCGACGCGTTGCGCGGCAAGCGTATCGGCGTATTACGTTTCGACCGGCCGCGCCAAGCCGAAATCGTGCCGATCTACGAGCGCGCCTTGCAGGTGCTGCGCGAGGGCGGAGCGCAGCTCGTCGAGGTCGCGACGCCGGCTATGGCGTCGATCTACGAGGCGGAGAGCCGCGTACTGCACACCGAATTCAAGATCGATCTGAATGCCTACCTTGCGACGCTTCCCGATACGGTTGAGGTACGCACGCTGGGCGCGCTGATCGAGTTCAATGCGGCCTCTCCACGCGAGCTCGCGTTGTTCGGTCAGGATATGTTCGTGGAAGCGAATGCGACCGAGGAAGACGACAGCTATCGCGAAGCGCTCGCGCGCAGCAAACAACTCGCGGGCGAGCAGGGGCTACGCCGCCTGCTGGACGAGCATGAGCTCGACTTGCTCGTCGCACCGACG
>DATCLP010000683.1:0-1962 GCA_036563855.1 Steroidobacteraceae bacterium
GTTTCAACTCCGTTCACGGACGCATGCCGTCGATTGCAACGGGCGCGAATGCCGCGAACCGGGATCTGTACTACATCGGCGTCTCGGGCGACGGCGATACATTGTCGATCGGGTACGGTCAGTTCGCGCATGCGATCCGCCGCAACGTGAACATGCTCTATCTGCTCGAGAACAATGGCGTGTACGGTCTGACGAAAGGCCAGTTCTCCGCATCGGCCGATATCGGTTCGAAGGCCAAGCGCGGAGAAGAGAATGTGCAGCCGCCGATCGATCCCGTGCTGAACGCGCTCGCGCTCGGCTGCACGTTCGTCGCACGCAGCTTCTCCGGCGACAAGGAGCAGCTCGTGCCGCTGATCCAAGCGGGCTTGCGCCACCGAGGCTTTGCGCTCATTGACGTGCTGTCGCCCTGCGTGACGTTCAACGATCACGAAGGCTCGACGAAGAGCTATGCATTCGTGCGCGACCACTACGAAGAAGTCGTGCACGCCGACTTCGTGCCGCCGGCAGAAACGATCACCGCACAATATGCAGAAGGCGCAGCCATGCCGGTCACGCTGCACGATGGCAGCCGCATCCTGCTGCGTAAGCTCGACCCCAGCTACGACCCCACGGATCGCGGCCGCGCCTTCAATTTCGTGCGCGACAAGCAGGCGCAAGGCGAGTACGTAACGGGACTCATCTACATCGATGAGCGCAGCGCGGATTTCCATGCGCTGAATGGAACGGCATCTCAACCGCTCAATCAGGTTCCGTACGAGAAGCTCACGCCGGGCGGAGCAAACCTCGAAAAGATTCTCGCGCGCTATCGCTGAACCGCTCAGCGCAGATCGAACAGCACTTCCGACTTTTCATAGACCTGCGTGATGCGCTCGCCGTCCCATACATAGGCGAGCGCAGCGCCGGCAATGGGAATGCTCACGGCGGGCGGCCTGAACGCCGCGATGCATTCGCCGCCTGCGTGACGAACGCTTCGATACACCAAACCCCAAGCGCCATCCTCGCGCAACGGCTTCGCGAACGCTTGTGACGCGGAGTAATCGTCCGGGTCGTGCAAGGCGGCATAGCTTGCGCCGCGAATGTCGAGAAACGGCTTGAGCGGGCGTCCCACGTAAGCGCGCATGTCGATTTCTCCCGGTGCTTCGCGTGTCGCCGCCAGGAATCTCGCGCGGTGATACGCCGTTTCGCGTACTGCCGTCTCGAGGGTGCGCGCCGCGTAATACACGCCATACGTGCCGTCGCTGAAACGGCTCGGCCGGCCGATGTGCGTGAAGGCAGCCATCACGATGCTTGCACCAGGACCGCGCAGCCGATCGGCGTCGTCGACGAGCGGCGTGACACCGCTTTCGTCGCGCAGCCGATCGTTCGTGAGGCCTTCGATGTAGCTCGCCATCTCCATCTGATGCGGCGCGACGATTCCCTCGAAGACGTTGATGGGCGGATGTTTAGACGCGACGACGCGGTAGATCTTATGCCAACGCAACCGGACAGCGCGCGGCGTTGGATGCTTCGGTTTCATCCTTGCCGCCGTCAGCCGCGCTCTGCGTCGAGATATCGTCGTACGTCAGCCAAGTCGACGACGCGTCCACCGAGCATGCGTTCCAACGCAGACTTGCCGTTGAATCCGCGGGCGGTGTTCGGTTTCTTGATCCAGGCGTTCGCGGCTTCTTCGGTGGGCAGCAGAATCCGCAGCGCCTTGTAGATGCCCATGATGTAACTGATGCGCTCGAGCGTATCCGCAGACAGGCGCGCGCGCTTCTCGCTCTTCCACTTGAAGAACGTCGAACGCGGCGGCGAGCCCAAGAGCGTCCGCTCCTCTTCGGCAGAAAGACCCCACGCGGCCGTGATGGCGAAGAACGCGGTCAGCGCGGTCTCGCCGAGCTCTTCAGGATCGAATTGGCGCGAGGCTTGGCGGGGCTGGAGCATATGTCAAGTCCGAGAATAGACTATATGATGATAGTACTC
>DATCLP010000684.1:0-5372 GCA_036563855.1 Steroidobacteraceae bacterium
GCAGAAATCAATCCCGACGAGTACCCATCGCTAGTTCACATATTTACTGAGAGCGTCGAGCGCTTCGCCGATCGGCCGGCCTTCACGAGCATGGGCCGCACGATCGACTATGCGACCTACGAACAGCTGTCGCGCGATTTCGCTGCGTATCTCCAGGAAGTTGCAGGTCTGCGAAAAGGCGATCGCATCGCGATCATGCTGCCGAATGTCTTGCAGTATCCGATCGCGGTGTATGGCGCCCTGCGCGCGGGCCTGACGGTGGTCAACACCAATCCGCTCTATACCGCGCGCGAGCTCGAGCATCAGCTCAAGGATTCCGGCGCCAAGGCCATCGTGATCCTAGAAAACTTCGCGCACACGCTAGCCGAGGTGATCGGGCACACCGAAGTGTCGACAGTATTCGTGACCGCCGTCGGCGATCAGCTCCATTGGCCGAAGTCCGCGATCGTGAATTTCGTCGTGCGTCACGTGCGCAAGCAGGTGCCGCATTGGGAGCTGCCGCGGTACGTCGATTTCAACGCCGCCTTGGCTGAAGGTCGATATCGACATTTCACGCCGGTGTCTCTCGGCCACGAGGATCTCGCGTTCTTGCAATACACCGGCGGAACGACGGGCGTCGCCAAGGGCGCCATGCTGACCCATCGCAACATGGTCGCCAACGTGCTGCAGGCCTCTGCTTGGATCGGCACGGAGGCTCGATACGGCGAGGACATCGTCATCACAGCGTTGCCGCTCTATCACATCTTTGCGCTCACCGGGAATTTGATGGTGTTCGTCAAGTTCGGCGCGCAGAACGTGCTGATCGCCAATCCGCGCGATTTCCCAGCCTTCGTGAGCGAGCTGAAAAAATACCGCTTTTCGTACATCAGCGGCGTGAACACGCTGTTCAATGCGCTGCTCAATACGCCCGGATTCTCCGAAGTCGATTTCAGCGCGTTGCGAATTACGTTGGGCGGCGGCATGGCCGTCCAACGTTCGGTCGCCGAGCAATGGAAGAAAGTAACAGGTAACGTGCTTACGCAAGCGTGGGGCCTCACCGAAACCTCGCCGGCGGTCTGCGTCAATCCGTTCGGGCCCGAGCACGATTTCAACGGTTCGATCGGCCTGCCGCTACCTTCGACCGAAGTCAGCATCCGCGACGATGCCGGCAACGAGCTCGGCATCGGCGAGATCGGCGAGATCTGCGTGCGCGGACCGCAGGTCATGCGCGGCTATTGGAACCGGCCTGACGAGACTGCGGAAGTCATGTTGCCCGGCGGCTGGCTGCGCACGGGTGACGTCGGCCGAATCGATGATGAAGGCTATGTCTATATTGAAGACCGCAAGAAGGACATGATCCTGGTCTCGGGCTTCAACGTGTACCCAAACGAAGTCGAGAGCGTCATCGCCGCACATCCCGGCGTTCTGGAAGTTGCTGCAGTCGCGCAACCGGATGAACGCTCGGGCGAAGCGGTTGCGCTGTTCATCGTAAAGAAAGATCCGAGCCTGACGGAGCAGCAAATCATCGATTTCGCGCGTTCGCAGCTCACGGGCTACAAGGTGCCGCGCCACGTGTATTTCCGCAACGAGCTGCCGAAGACGAACGTCGGCAAGATCCTCCGTCGCGCTTTGCGCGACGAACTGCGTGCGGGCGCCCAAGGCTAACGCAGGTCATGCGCAGACTTTAGGCTGTAGACTGTGGGCTGTAGGAGGCGCGTGCGGAAAGCCAGAGCCCAGCGCCCAGTGCCCAGAGCCCAAGGGGCGTGTAGCCTCTGCCTTCGGCCTTCAGTCTTCAGCCAACAATATGTCCTCCCAACTCCAAAACGACTTACTCCTACGCGCCCTGCTCCGCCAACCGGTCGAGCGAACGCCTGTTTGGATGATGCGTCAAGCGGGTCGCTACTTGCCTGAGTACCGCGCGACACGCGAACGCGCGGGAAGCTTCTTGAACCTGTGCATGACGCCCGAGCTCGCCTGCGAAGTGACGCTACAACCGCTCGCGCGCTATCGGCTCGATGCGGCGATTCTGTTCTCCGACATTCTGACGATTCCGCATGCGATGGGACTCGGGCTGCAGTTCGAGACAGGAGAAGGGCCGAAGATCGAGCGGCCGGTGCGATCTCGCGCGGACGTGCGTCGGCTTGCCGTGCCCGATCCGTCTGCAGAGCTGCGCTACGTCATGGATGCGGTTGCGCTGATTCGCCGCGAGCTCAACGGCAAGGTTCCGTTGATCGGCTTCGCAGGAAGTCCGTGGACCGTCGCCACGTATGTCGTCGAAGGCGGCAGCTCGCGCGAGTTCGCGCGGATCAAGGCGATGCTGTACGACACGCCCGATGTGTTGCACGAATTGCTCGACGTGCTTGCACGGTCGACGTTGTTGTATCTGAACGCGCAGATCGAGTGCGGCGCGCAGGCCATCATGATCTTCGACACATGGGGCGGCGTGCTCACGCCGAACCAGTACCGCGAATTCTCTCTGCGATACATGGCCTTCATTCTCGATGGCTTGACGCGCGAGCGCGAAGGCCGACGGATCCCAACGATCTTGTTCACCAAGGGCGGCGGAGCATGGCTGAGCGCGATGGCGGAGACATCGTGCGATGCGCTCGGCGTCGATTGGACGACGGATCTCGCCACTGCGCGTTCAGCCGTCAACGACTCGAAAGCGCTACAAGGCAACCTAGACCCTGCATGTCTTTACGCCTCGCCTGCTCGCATTCGCGAAGAGGTCGCCCGCGTGCTCGCTAGCTACGGCCACGGTCACGGCCACGTCTTCAATCTCGGCCACGGCATTCATCCGCAGATTCCGCCCGATCACGCGGGCGCGATGATCGAGGCGGTGCATGAGCTGAGCCCGCAATACCATAGGCTGAAGGCTGAAGGCTGAAGACTGAAGACTGAAGGTAGAGCGCGTTCGCGCGCGTGCTCGCCTCCACTTGCGGGAGGCTACTTTAGCGCATCCTGCGTTCGCGGCATTCGTGCGCACATCAAGGCGGGCCCGGTAGGACTCTTCGTACGTGACAAGGTTGAGGACAGCGCGTTCCTGCCTTCAGCCTTCGGTCTTCAGCCTTCAGTCTGGCGCTCAAACGCATTGCGTTTGAGCGCTTCAGCTGCGCTTCGCCGGATCGAACAGCCGCTCGTATTCGAGAATCGCGAACCGGTCGGTCATGCCGGCGATATAGTCGGCAACGGCACGAGCGCGGCCGGCTTCGCCGAACTGACTCTCCATGTCGTGCGCCGCTTCGTAATGCTCTGTCGGCAACAGCTCAGGTCGTTCGAAGAACGTCTCGAACAAGCGTTTCACGACGTTTTGTGCCTTGTTCGTCATGCGCAGCACTCGGTAATGCCGATACACGTGATCGCGCAGGAAGCGCTTTAACTCCTGATGCTCCGCGGCAATCTCGTCGCTGAATCTCACGAGCGGCTCGGACATTTCCCGCACGGCGTCGATGTCAGCGGGATCCGCCTCCGCGATCGCTGCGCTCGTCGTCTCGATCAAGTCCGTTACGACGCGGTTGATCATGCGCCGCACGATTTCATGAACGAGCCGGCGCCCGCTCACTTCGGGAAACGCCGCAACCACGGCGTCGTATTCGCGGCGAAAGAGCGCAACTTCGCGCAGCTCGTCGATCGTGATCAGCTCCGCCCGCACGCCGTCGTCGAGATCGTGATTGTTATAGGCAATCTCGTCGGCGAGATTCGCGATCTGAGCTTCGAGAGACGGCTGTTGCCGTTTGATGAAACGCTCGCCGAGCTCGCCGAGTTTGCGCGCGTTGTTGAGCGAACAATGCTTCAGGATTCCTTCGCGCGTCTCGAAGGTGAGATTGAGGCCAGGAAAAGCGGCGTAGCGCTCCTCGAGCTCGTCGACGACGCGTAGCGATTGCAAGTTGTGTTCGAACCCGCCGTGCGGCCGCATGCACTCGTTCAATGCGTCCTGACCCGCATGGCCGAACGGCGTGTGGCCCAGGTCGTGCGCGAGACAGATGGCTTCTGTCAGCGTTTCGTTGAGCCGCAGTGCCCGCGCAATCGTGCGCGCTATCTGCGCGACTTCGATGGAATGCGTGAGGCGCGTGCGATACAGATCGCCTTCGTGATTGACGAAGACCTGAGTCTTGTAGACCAGGCGCCGAAATGCCGTGGAATGGATGATGCGATCCCGGTCGCGCTGGAATTCGCCGCGCAGCGCCGGTGCCGGTTCCGGAAATCGTCGTCCTCGCGTGCGCTCATCGAACGCTGCATACGGCGCGAGTGAATATGACATGACGCGTGCTCCGTGAAGTTCCGGAGTTTCAAGGACTCGAAGCCGCCTGCATGCGCGAGCCTTTCAGCTGAAATGAGCCTGCAGCGTATCGAGCAATGCCTGCCGCGGATAGTCGCTGACGACGTCTGCTCGCCCGAGCTTGCGCAGCAGCACGAGCCGTATCTGACCCTTCAGCACCTTCTTGTCCATCCCCATGAGCTCGTAGGCGCGGTCGACGCCGATGCGCGGTGCTTTTACAGGCAACTCGAAACGGCGCAGGAGCTCGACGGTGCGTTCCACGTCCGCGACCGTCAGCCAACCGAGCCGGGCAGACATGTCTGCGGCCATGACCGTGCCTGCAGCAACAGCTTCGCCGTGCAGCCATTCGCCGTAACCCGTTGCGGTCTCGATCGCATGCCCGAACGTGTGGCCGAGATTCAGGATCGCCCGCAAGCCTTGCTCGCGCTCGTCGGCGCCCACGACGGCCGCTTTGATTTCGCACGAGCGTTGCACGGCATGCACGATCGCATCCGGCTCGCGGGCGTTGAGGGCACCCGCATTGCGTTCGAGCCATTCGAGAAACTCGGCATCGTAGATCAGCCCGTACTTGGCGACCTCCGCAAGACCGGCGCGAAATTCCCGTTCCGGCAGCGTGGCAAGCGTATCGATATCGGCGATCACGGCCTTCGGCTGGTGAAACGCGCCGATCAGGTTCTTACCTTTCGGATGATTAACCCCCGTCTTGCCGCCGACCGAGGAATCGACTTGCGCAAGCAACGTCGTCGGGAGCTGGACGTAATCGATGCCGCGCTGATAGCAAGCAGCCGCAAAACCGGCCATATCCCCGACGACTCCGCCGCCGAGCGCCAGGACGGCCGCATCTCGGTTGAATCTGCCCTCGACTAGCGCGTCGAGTATCAGCGCAAGATTGTCGAGCGTTTTGTATTGCTCGCCATCGCGGAGCACGACGGAACCGACGCGGCGGGCGCCGAGCGCCTGGGTGAGCTGCGACAGATAGAGCGGCGCGATCGTTTCGTTCGTAACGACCAGCACGTCGCGCGCCCGAATGTGCGCATCCAAGACGCTTGCATCGGTCAGTAACCTCGAACCGATGACGATCGGGTAGCTGCGCTCGCCCAGCTCGATGCGGACT
>DATCLP010000685.1:0-14305 GCA_036563855.1 Steroidobacteraceae bacterium
GATGCGCAACAGATCGCCTGCCTTGCGGACGCTGCCCTCGAGCAGCGCGGTGGCGCCCAAGCGTCGGCCGACGTCCTGAACGTCGAGCGCAGCCGCATTGAATTGAAATGAGGCGCTGCGCGAAACGACACGCAAACCCTCGACGTAGGTCAGCGCGTTGATCAGCTCTTCGGCAAGGCCTTCGCAAAAGAAGTCCTGATCGCGCACGGCGCTCATGTCCACGAAGGGCAGAACCGCGATGGCCATGTGGCGTGAAGTCGATTCGGCGGACAGTTGTGCAATGAAGCGGTAGCCGAGTCGGTGGCGCGTTTCGATGTAGCGGGGCTGTCGAGCATCGTCGCCGAGCGCCTTGCGCAGCTCCTGAATGCACGTCGCAAGCGCATCGTCGCCGACGACAGTGTTGCGCCAAACGCAGGCAAACAGCTCCTGTTTCGAGACCGGTTGACCTGCACGCTCGAGCAAAGTGGCAAGCACGGCGGCGGCCTTGCGAGTCAGTTTGATTTCGCTGCCGTCG
Organism: Steroidobacteraceae bacterium; assembly: GCA_036563855.1. GTDB lineage: Bacteria > Pseudomonadota > Gammaproteobacteria > Steroidobacterales > Steroidobacteraceae > Steroidobacter. The sequence continues at coordinate 515 of DATCLP010000685.1, forward strand.
GCCCAGAGGCGAGCCGTCGAGAAGTCGAAGGCATACCGCCCGAAGCTTACGCGTCTCGAGATCGTCTCTTCGTTCATCGTGCGGTTGCTTTGGACAAATCCCAGAACTTACCCGAAGTTCTCCCAGGACTTGAGAAGCACCTCCACCTAGGCTTTTGTCACACCCCGTTCGATGCACAGGGCGTCGGACGGTCAGCCAGCTTCCGGATTTCAGGAGAGTGCCGTGCTTCGACGACTGACGATCTTCCTTTACGGCGTGATCGTGTATGCCGTGTTCTTCGCGACCTTCCTGTATGCCATCGGCTTCATCGGCAATCTCCTCGTGCCGAAGACGATGGATGCGCCGCCGCTAGTGCCGCTCAGTGTTGCGCTGGCAACGAACTTGGCCCTACTTGGCTTGTTTGCTGTGCAGCACAGCGTCATGGCGCGTCCCGCATTCAAGCGCTGGTGGACGCGCATGGTACCCCCTGCAGCCGAGCGCAGCACGTATGTCTTGTTCTCGAGCCTTGCATTGATCTTGCTGTTTGCCTTCTGGCAGCCGATGGGCGGACTCATTTGGGATTTCGAGTCGCCGGTTGCTCGCGCGCTCATGTACGCCGGCTTCGCATTCGGCTGGGTGCTCGTGCTCCTGTCCACATTCCTGATCAATCATTTCGATTTGTTCGGCTTGCGTCAGGTCTGGCTGCAGTTAGTAGGACGAAAGTACGAGCCGCTGCCGTTCAAGACGCCGTTCATCTACCGCTATGTTCGGCATCCGTTGTACGTCGGCTGGTTCTTCGCATTCTGGTGTACGCCGACGATGACGGCGACACATCTTCTGTTCGCGATCGTCACAACCGCCTACATCGTGATCGCAACGCAGTGGGAAGAGCGCGACTTGCTCGTCGCTCATCCGGAGTACGCTGGCTATCGTCAGCGCGTACCGATGTACGTGCCATTCATAAAGCGCCGCCGCGCAAATGCCGATGGCATTCCTGCAGTTATGACCCGGGAATCGTGAGGAAATGAAGATAGGGAACAGGGATTCGTGGATCGTGCTGGAGTGAATCCGGCACGATCGCACGACGAATCACGACTATCAGTGTTCCAGCGCGACTACAGGTACGAACCCGCCGAAGATCATGCGCTTACTGTCGAACGGCATCGGGTTCGTCTTCGGGTTCATGCGTGGGTCTTTTTCCGTCAGTTCCTGAATCTTGGCCATGGCGGCATCTCGAGTCTGCTTGTCCGGCCACTCGATCCAGGAGAACAGCACGGCCTCATCTTCCTTGGCCTGTACGGCTCGACGAAAGTCCGTCAGCTTGCCGTCCGGCACATCGTCCTCCCAGCACTCGAGAATGCGCTTGGCGCCGAGCTCGGTGAAAACGCCGTCAGCGCGATGTGCATGATCGATGAACTTCTGCTTGTTCGCCTTGGGTACGGCAATCACGAAACCGTCGATGTAGGACATGGCAGCCTCCTTTGTGGGCGGACGTTTGGGGTCTTCGTCAATGAAGACGAACGAGAGGGGCGGGAGCCGACACCTTGAGGCTGAAGACTGAAGGCTGAAGTGGAAGCGCGCTTCGCGCAGGTGACGGCCGTTGGCCACACGGGTTGCTCGACGATAAGCTGCGAAGGCCGCGGAGCGGGGAGCGGGTCGAATCAGTTGATAGCGGACAGTTGATGGACAGCAAACCCGCCGCCCGGTGGTTTGTCGCTCACTTCCTTCAGCCTTCAGCCTTCAGTCTTCAGTCTTCAGTCTTCAGTCTTCAGCCTTCAATGTCCGCCGTCGAACCTCCGGTCCGATGGTGGAACGTGTACACACCCAACTCACGCTCGCCGTCGGCACCGACAGCAATCAAATGGACATGCTGGGTAGTTTGTTCGATTAGCCGCAGCGCGTCCGTTCGAGGCAGGAGGACGACTGCGCTCTCGGCGGGGTTGAAGCTCAAGTTCGTAAGTCGTGTACGAGTACCGCTCGTCGTGTCTTCGACGATCGCATCGAGTCGTTCTACATGATCGAGAGGCGCCTGCAGATGCGCGAGCACGAGGTCGTCGCTCGGCGTGACCGTGCAATAAACGCTCGTGTGCGGCTCGAGCCGATACTCTCGGATCTTGAGACCTGCGGCCTGTAACCGTTTGACGAACGAAGCCGGCATGACCGCGGCGATCTTACCTTGCTGAAGGAGCGTACGAACGTCCGTTGCCAGCGTGACGAGCTCCTGCAACGAATCGCTGCAGGTCGCGCACTCGAACAGATGCTGCTCGGCCGCTTCCATCGCGGACTCATCGAACTCGTCTAGCCAGTAAGCGAGCAGTCGATCGACGTCGAGCGGGGCGGTGCACATATCACTCATCGGTTGTGCTCCCGTCGACGCATGAACGCAGGCGCTGCACGGCGCGATGTCGGATGACTCGCACGTTCGCGGACGAAAGCCCTAAGGCTTGCGCCACGTCGTTTGCATCGCTGTCCTTGAAGAAAGTCGTGACGATGACCGTGCGCTCGCGTTCCGGGAGATTCTCGAGGCAACGTTCGAGTTGCTGTAGGTCGGATCCCGTCGGCAGTTCCGATTCCATTGCCACGGACTCGAATTCATGTGCGAAAGCTTCGAGGATTCGTTCGCGACGTTGGATACCGCGGCGCCGATCGATCACGAGCTGGCGACAAGTGCCGAGCACGAACGAAGCGATATGACCTGGATCGCGAATCTCGCCGCGATGCAAGCGGTCGAGCATCAGCAGCATCGCATCCTGTGCGAGATCCGCAGCCGCATGCACATCGCGCAGGTGCTTGAGCGCATACAGTCGCGCGCGCGGCGCAAGCAGCCTGTAAAGCGCTTCCTCAGCGGCTCGATCCCGACCCGGTGCAGCGTCAATGACGCGCCGAGCCAGGCCGGTTTCATCGTCGCTGCAGGCGAGGGTGGGGGGCGACACCCGCACAGCATAGAGAATCGCTTGCATGCCAGGAAGTGTAACGATGGGTCTCCTCGTTACACCTCCTCGCATTCATTCGACGAGGAGCCGCCATGATCACGAACCGCGAGTCCGGAACGAACATCGAGGAAATCGCAGCCGGCGTGTACCGGATCAATACGCCGGTCGCGATCCCGACGGGCGAGGCATTCAGCTTCAATCAGTATCTCGTCGTGGACGACGAGCCGTTGCTGTTCCATACGGGACAGCGAGGTCTCTTTCCTCTCGTGAGCGAGGCGATTCGGCAGGTTATTCCTCTCGAAAGAATCCGCCACATCGGGTTCTCGCATTTCGAGGCAGACGAGTGCGGAGCTCTCAACTTGTTTCTCGCCGCGGCGCCGCACGCGACGCCTTTCTGCAGCGGTGTTGCGGCGATGACTTCGGTTGTCGATTTCGCTGATCGAGCGCCGCGCGCACTGGGCGACGGCGAAGAATTCAGCACCGGAACGCGCGTTTTCCGCTGGTACGACACGCCGCATGTGCCGCACGCTTGGGAATGCGGTTTGTTGATGGAGATGACTCGGCGCACGTTCTTTTGCGGAGACCTGTTTACGCAGGGCGGCAGAGGCGAGCGCGCATTGACGACGGACGACATTCTCGCGCCGAGCGAAGCGTTCCGCGGACCGATGGACTATTTCGCCCACGCGCCACAGACGGCAGCGACGCTCGCAAGATTGGCAGATGCCAAGCCAACGACGCTCGCGTGCATGCACGGGAGCGCTTGGGAAGGCAATGGCGCGGGTTTGTTGCGCGCGCTGGCACGCGCGATTGCGCGCTGAGCCCCCACCGCGACACGTTCGCTCTCGCCGCCTTGACGTGCACGGATGCAGGAGAGGGCAGAGCGGAGCGAGCGGGTGGGGGGCGGCGTCAGCCGAACTTCAGCTTGCCCTTCATTACCGCCCAATGACCGGGGAACGAGCAAAAGAACGTGTAGTCGCCGCCTTTCTTCAGCTTCGACGTCGGGAAGGTCACGCTCGTCGACTCGCCGCCGCCGACCAATTTGGTGTGCGCGATGACGCGCGGATCGTTCGGCGGAACGTAGTCGGCCTTGGGGCCGGCCTTCGCGCCGTCGTTTACGACTGCTTGGAAGTTCGCGGTCTCGGTGAGAACCCAGTTGTGGCCCATGGTGGTAACTGGCAGCTTGCCGGTGTGTTTCAGGGTGAGCTGTACCTCGGTGCAATCGCCGGCAATTGCGATTTCGGTCTTGTTGAACTTCATCATGTCGTCGCCTTCGATCGCGACTTCGCAAGTCTTGGCTGCTGCCGCGTTGGCAAAGCCGCATGCCGCGACGAGCGCGATCAACGGACACCACGTGCTCAACAGTTTCATGGTCTACCTCTGTCGGAGCTGTCTCACGAACTTGTCGGCGGATTCGTTCATCGAATGCACATCCGCCAGTTCGACAAACGGACACTGAGCGGGAACGTTCCCGCACGTCGGAAACGTATTGTGGGGGCTCAGAGCGGGTGGTTCGCTGACCTAGATCAGGTTCAGCGACGGGTGTCGATGTCGGCCAGCGACGTTGCCCTGGTTTCGGGAGCAAGTAGTGTCGCAGCGAGCGTCAATGCGGCGGCCGCGGCAACATAAAACGCAACTCCGATCGCAGAGTCGGTTTCGCGCAGAATCGCGATGGCAATGATGGGTGCGAGCGATCCGGCAACGATCGATGTGGCTTGATAGGCGAGCGACACGCCGGAGTAACGGATGCGTGTCGGGAACATTTCTGACAGGAAGGCCGCCTGCGGTCCGTACATTGCGCCGTGGAAGACCAAGCCGACGACGATGGCGGCAACGACTGCGCCGCTTGCTCCGGTATCGAGCAAGCGGAAGAACGCGAAGATCCATATGCCCGTACCGATCGCGCCGATCGCATACACAGGCCGTCGACCGATCCGATCGGACAACGCTGCAAACGACGGTATCACGATGAAGTGAACAGCCGAGGCGATCAGCAATGCGTTCAACGCAAGCTGTCGACTGAGCCCGACCACTTCGGTGACGTACGTGATCGAGAACGCAGTGATCACGTAATAACAAATGTTCTCCGCCATGCGCAGGCCGGCGCCGATAGCAAGGGCGCGCGGTTGAGTGCGGAGCGCTTCGATGGCCGGTGCCCGATGGATTTTCGCTTCGCGTCGTACGGCTTCGAAAGCAGGACTTTCGTCGACGGTCGTACGCACCCACCAGCCGATGCCGATCAGAATCGCCGATAACAAAAAGGGAATGCGCCAGCCCCAAGCGAGAAATTGCTCTTCGGTTTGGAGCGCGGTCATCACGGCAAGCACGCCCGCAGCAAGTAAGTTACCGGCCGCGACGCCCGATTGCGGCCAGCTCGACCAAAAGCCGCGCCGCGCTGCATCGCCGTGCTCGGCTACGAGCAGCACCGCGCCGCCCCATTCGCCGCCGACCGCAAAGCCCTGCAGCAACCGCAGCATCACTAGCAAGATAGGAGCGGCCATTCCGACTTGCGCATACGTGGGCAGACACCCGATCGCGACGGTCGCGCCGCCCATCAAGACTAGACTCGCCATCAACAGCTTCTTGCGTCCGATCCGATCGCCGTAATGGCCGAAGACGACGCCTCCGAGCGGGCGCGCGAGAAATCCGAGTGCGTACGTCGAGAAGGCGAGCAGGGCGCCGATCAACGGCTCGGCTTGCGGGAAGAACAGCTTGTTGAAGACGAGCGCGGCCGCCGTGCCGTACAAGAAGAAGTCATACCACTCGATCGTCGTGCCGATCAGGCTGGCGAAGACGACTTTGCGAAGCGTACGAGGTTGGCTTGCAATTCGATCGAGCTGTGCGGAGTCGACTGCGGCCATTGCGTTTGTGGTTCGTAAGCGAGACGTTGTTTGCCTGAGCCGCAAAATCGAGCCGCGACCCGAAGGTCGCGGCTCGTTCCCTCACCGTTTCGGCCATCGCTCATTGCGACCGCGGACGTTGCGGTGCGTTCGGATCCACCTGGCCGAGGCCAACAACTTCGCCTGACGCCAAGACGTGGCCCTTCAGCGGCTCGATCAGCTCATCATAGTTCTTCGGAGCGAAGTCTGCAGGCAAGACCGTGTCGAGCGCGAATACCTGTAGATGGTAGCGATGCTTCGGCCCCGGCGGCGTGCGCGGACCGAGATACGGCTTGGCTGCGCCCTGATAGTTCGGTCCGTAAATCGAGCCTTCGGGTTTTTCTTCCGGCTTCATGTCTTCCGGGAGCTTCGTGACCGAAGCGGGGATGTTCACGATCGACCAATGCAGGATCGGTGAGCCGCGCATCACGAATGCGCTGTCCTGCATGATGATGGCGTACGACTTCGTCCCCTCCGGACCTTTGCTCCACTCCAATCCTGGAAAAGTGTTGCCTTGATATTGGGTGTACTTGAACGGGATGTCCTCGCCATCCTTCCAGCCGGGCGTCGTCACCGTGAGCTTTTCTTTCGCCGGCAGTGTGGCGATGGCAAGCAGGTGGGCGCCGGGTGCGGGATCGACAGGCGGCGGCGATTGCGTGAAGGCCGGCGCGGCAAACGCCATCGCCCCCACGAGAGCGAATATCGAAGCTTGCTTCCTCATTTCTTGTGTCCTCATGTGATCGTCAGGCCGGCTTTGCGTGAACGCCGTCCGACAGGGTGCCGGGGCGTTCATCACTACTAACGCGAGAAGGCTAACAGGGCGCATTCCTAATTTCTGTCAAGAACGGGCGATCACCGCATTTGCGGCGATACGTAGTACATCCGCCTGCGTGTAGTCTTCCGCAAGCTGCATCCCGCGAGCCTGGGCCACACAGCGACCGGAGAACTAGAGATGAGCGACCGTAAAGTAAGCTTCACGCCCGAAGTCTTTCGCCTGTTCGACGAGTACGTTCACGGTTTGATCTCGAGACGCGATTTCATCGATCGCGCCGGTGCGCTTGCGGTCGCTGGGATGAGCGGTGCTGCTTTGCTCGATGCGTTGAGTCCAAAGTTCGCCGAGGCGCAGCAGGTCAGTCCAACGGACGAACGTATCAAGGCAGAGTACATCGAGATTCCTGCGCCCGGCTACGGAAAGATGCGCGGCTACTTGGTCAAGCCCGCGAAGCTTTCGGGCAAGCTGCCGGCGGTGCTGGTCGTGCATGAGAATCGCGGCTTGAACCCGCACATCGAAGACATCGCGCGGCGGCTCGCGCTCGATAATTTCATTGCGTTTGCACCCGATGCCTTGCATCCGCTCGGCGGCTATCCGGGCAACGAAGACGAAGCGCGCGCATTGTTTCCGAAGCTCGATCAAGCCAAGACGCGCGAGGATTTCGTCGCGGCCGCGAAGTGGCTCAAGACTGCGCCCGATGCGAACGGCAAGGTCGGCGTCGTCGGCTTCTGCTACGGCGGCGGCATCGCAAACTTTGTCGCCACGAGAGTTCCGGAGCTCGATGCCGCCGTACCGTTCTACGGCGGACCGGCACCGCTCGATCAGGTGAGCAACATCAAAGCACCGTTGCTCATCCACTTCGCCGAAACCGACGAGCGCATCAATGCCGCATGGCCCGCTTACGAGCAGGCGCTGAAGGCCGCGAACGTCGAGTATCAAGCCTTCACGTATCCCGGCACGCAGCACGGGTTCAATAACGATACGACGCCGCGCTACAACAAAGAAGCCGCGGCGCTCGCCTGGAAGCGCACGATCGATTTCTTCAATGCGAAGTTGAGGACATAACAGGCTGTGGGCTCTAGGCCGTAGGCTGTAGGAAGAGCGCGCGGAGCGCGCCGATCGCCTCTCCTTCGGGAGCCCCTCCTACGCATCCTGCGTCCGGGGCATTGGCATCCATGCACGTCAAGGCACGCTGAGCGGAGCGTGCGGGTGAGCCCCGCGCCCAAGCCCCATGCCCGGTGGAGCCCTTGCGCCAACTGCGTATCCACGCTCATTGACTCAGCAACGGCCGTAGGAATAGCCTTTCCGTCAAGAAACGACAATCTCCGCGAAGAAAGATTGGCGCATGCCGATGCCGCCGCAAGAACAATGGAGGGGGGCTCTATGACCGGCCGGTCGTGTCGTCTCTGCGTTTTGCTCGCACTGCTCGGCGCGAGCGGGTTCCTCGATCCGGTCGGCGCAATCGCCGCATCGAATCCGCGCTTGTTCGCAGAAATCGATGGTGTCGACGACGACGAGACACGCCGCGAGCTACGGCTTGCGCACCTCCGGATGGAGGTTGCAATCGATGGCAGCGTCGCCGAAACGACTCTCACCGCGCACTTCCTCGGCGTTCCGGACGATGTCGTCGAAGGACACTTCTCGCTCACGCTGCCTCCAGGCGCGGTCGTGAATGGATATGCGCTCGATGTCGACGGCGAGATGATCGAAGGCGCGTTGGTTGCGCGGCCGAAAGCGCGCCATGTCTACGAAAGCAAGGTGCGGCGCACGATCGACCCAGGCGTTGGTGAGCTAGTGAATACGAATGTCTTCTCGACTCGCGTCTATCCGATCGAAGACGAAGCCGGACGCAAGATACGCGTCAGATTCGCAATGCCTGTCCATCGAGGGTTCGTTCTGCCGCTCGAGACGGACGCGGCGATCGACTCGGTGGATATAGAGGTGACGGCACGCAATATCGCGCATGCGCCGTCCGTCGAGTTCCCTGTCGGGCTCGCTGTTACGAGCGAACGCAGCCGCGACCGCTACATCGTCTCGGCTTCCGCTCGGAATGCGAAGCTGAGCGGGCAGCTGGCTGTCGCACCGACGCTGCCGAAACGGGAGGTGCTCGTCAGTGCCAATGCTCGCGGCGAGCGGTTTTTTCAGATTCGCTCGAAGCTGCTACCGGAGACTCAACCGCGCACGCCGTTGCAACGCATCCGTGTGTATTGGGATGCTTCTTTGTCGCGCCGCGACGATCGGCTTGCCGAAGAGATCGACATTCTCGAGCGGTATGTGCGAGCAATCGGCGGCGTGCCGATCGATCTCGTCACGTTCAACAGCGCTGGTGCGCGACTCGACGAATTCGGCTCTGTATCTCAGCTGCGCGCAGCGCTGGAAGGGCTCGAATATCGTGGCGGAACGAGCTTTGCGATGCTCAATGGCATCCGCCCGCTGGATGCACAAATTTGCCTGTTGTTTTCCGACGGCCGTGCAACGATCGATCGCCGGGATACGTTCGACCCCGAGTGCGTGCTGAAAGCGATCGCGAGCGCACCGGATGCGGACTTTGGATATCTCGCGCATCTCACGCGTACATCCGGCGGTGTCGTCGTTCGCGCCGATCTCGAGTCGATCGATTCAGCCGTGCAGCGGCTTCTGCGCGATCCGCCGGTGATCGTGGCGGCGAGAGGTACCGACGGCCGGCCGCTCGCGTTCTCCGTCGTCGAGAACGGTCCAGAGGGATTTTTCATCCTCGGCGCGGCACCGCGTACCGATTCGATCGCGCTCGAGTTCAAGACATCCATTCGTGGACGCACTGTCGAGCGCCGCTACGAGGCGCCGAAACGACGGGCGACGCGCTTCGACGGCGTCGGTTCGTTGTGGGCTGCAGAGCAAATTGCCGCTTTGAATGCGCGTGAAGCCGACTTGGAGGAAATCGAGCGCATCTCGCGCCGCTATTCGGTTGCAAGCAGCGATCTCGCTTGGGTCGTACTCGAAACGCCGGAGGATTATGCAGAGGCTGGAGTCACTCCTCCCAAGAACTACCCGCCAGATGCGCTGAAGGCGTACGCCGAAGCGCGCGCCGAGAGGGAAGAAGAGCTCGCGGAGGAGCGTGCATTGCATTTGCGGCGAGTGCGCGCGGAATGGGCGGAGCTCAAAGCCTGGTGGGCGACGGAATTCGATCCGAAAGCACGTCCGCTGCGGCGACCGCCTCCTCGTCAGAATGTCGACGAACGCAGGCGCTTTGGCGTCGCTCCTGGAGTCGACCGCGGCAATTTGCAAGAAATCATTGTCACGGCTCAGTTGGTATGCTCCGATGCGCAGGGCTCACCGGTCGCGATCGAGCCCTGGCGGTCGGACAGACCTTATATTCGCGCGCTCGAGACTGCCGGTACGAACTTCCGCGATGTGCTCGCTGCACAACAAACCGAGTACGGAGACTTACCGGCGTTCTATCTCGATACGGCGGAGTGGTTGTTCCAGCGCGGCGCCATCGACGAGGCGAGCGAGATGCTGCTCTCGTCCCTCGAGTTGCCCCTTGCAAATGACGAAACCCGCTCGATCGTCGCCGACCGCTTGCTGCGTTACGGCTACATCGAGCGCGCGATCTGGTTGTACGAACAGATCGTCCGGGTCGAGTCGCACCGCCCGCAACCGCTCATGCAGTTGGCCAACGCGCTTGCAAAGCGTGCCGAGTTACGTCCGGGATCCGCTAAACGCGACCTGCAGCGCGCCATCGCTCTACTCAACAAAGTCGCTACCACGCCATGGGACGATGAGTATGACGGCGTGGCGCTCGTGGCATTGATGGATGCCAATGCGCTCGTTGCGCGGCTGCAAAGGATGGGCGGCGGCCGAGTCGCGCTAGCGCCAGGGTTGATCGCGCTGCTCGATCTGGATCTGCGGGTTGTCATCCAATGGAACACGGCAGCGACGGATATCGACTTGTGGGTCGATGAGCCGAACGGGGAGCGGGCGATCTACAACTATCCACGTACATTGATCGGCGGGCGGCTCTCGAACGACATGACCGCAGGCTACGGACCGGAGGAGTACCTGTTGCGCAGAGCCGCGCCAGGACGTTACCGAGTCTTCATTCACGCGTATGCGCACGACGCTCTCAACCCGAACGGTGCGACGACCGTGACGGCCCGTTTCATCTACGGCTTCGGCAGACCGAACGAGCACGAAGAGCTGGTCGACGTCGAGCTGATGCCGGCCGAGAGCGGCGAGAAGCTCGTCGGCACGATCTTTGTGGGCGGCACGGAGTGAGGGAGAGGCGGCCCTAGTACTCACAGAGCTTCAGTCTCGGTAGCGGTCAGCCCTGATGGCACGTGCTCTCCGGTTGTGCCATTACGCTCACAGGTTCGAGCCATCGGCTCCATCACGTACTCCGCGCGAGCCCTCACGCTGCATTCGCGTTCTGCTTGCGGGCCGCACAACCCGATTCGGTGAGCGCCATGAAGCTTCAACTCCAGATCATCATCGTGAGCACGCGGCCCGGTCGCGTGGGTCCGTCCATCGCGCGCTGGTTCCATGATTTCGCGGCGCGACACGGCAAGTTCGAGCCCATATTGGTCGATCTCGCCGATTTCAATTTGCCGCTGTACGACGAGCCGCATCATCCGCGGCTACAGAAATACATCAAGGAGCACACGAAGCGCTGGTCCGCGAGCGTTGCGAAGGGCGATGCCTATGTCTTCGTCACGCCCGAGTACAACTTCTGCCCGCCGCCGCCGTTCGGCAACGCGCTGCAGTATCTGTATCACGAGTGGAACTACAAGCCGTGCGGGTTCGTGAGCTACGGCGGCGTATCCGGCGGCATGCGAGCCGTGCAGCTTGAAAAACAGCTCGCGACCGCGCTCAAGATGATGCCGATGCCCGAGGGCGTCGCCATTCCGATGATCTCGCATCATTTCGACGCGCAGAAGAACTTCATCACGAACGACCTGATCGACTCTGCGGCAAGAGTACTGCTCGACGAGCTGCACAAGTGGGCGCAAGCGCTCAAGCCGATGCGCGTCGCGCACGAAGGCGCCGTCGCTGTACAGATGGCGGCGAGCAGTTGATAGTTGACAGCGAAAGAAATCGCGCACGAGCGCGACATGGAGAATGCGTAGGCGTCCGCACGAAATGGATTCTTCCCCGAGCCCCACGCCCCAAGCCCGAGCCCTCAGGGCGCGTAATAGCGCGCCAGCAGCTTGATCTCCTCCTCTGTCAGCGCTCGAGCGATGATGCGCATGCGGCCGAAGTTGTCGTTGCGTCGCTCGCCGTTCTTGAATGCATTGAGTTGCGCTTCGAAATACTCGGGCGATTGACCGAGCAGAATCGGCGATTCTTCAGGGCCGCTCATGTTTACGCCGTGGCAGGAATCGCACGGTGGGAGCGCGCGGGCAGGGCTGCCGATTTTGATCAGCTGCAAGATTTCTCGCGGGACGCGCGTGTTGTATTCGGTCACGCGTGCGGACAGTGAAGCGTAGTAAGCGGCGACGTTCGCCATCTGTTCCGTCGTTAATCCTGCAACCATCGGCGCCATGACAGCAGCCATGCCGCCGGTGCGTGCTCCTGTCTTGTAGTCATTCAATTGCTTGAAGATAGCGGCGGCAGATTGGTGTGTCAGATTGGGATACGCAGGCATGATGCCGATGCCATCCTTGCCGTGACAGGCGACGCATACGCTCTCCGCGATCTTTGCACCGTCGGCAATGTCGGCTGTTGAGAGCAGTTTGCGGCTCTCCACATTCCAGCTCACGGTCGAGCGTTGTTGGGGCGGCGCGACTTTCGGGGCAGGCGGCGCATCGTTCAGATCGTAACCGGGAATACCGATCGAGCGGCAAATCGCGGCCCACGGATCGAAGCCGGGCTCTTCCGATTCCGGAACGATCCAAAAGCCCAACACGAGACTCACGAGAACAAAAGCACCGACCGCCACGCTTGCCCAAAGCCGCCATGGACGATCGAGTGCGGCACGCTCGGCAGGAATCGGAGGTCGATCGGCGCTCATGGCACTTCTCAGGCGCGATGGATCATCGCCGGCGGCGCGTCGATGATGAAGAACTGGAGGATCGGGTACGCGTACGCGATGACCATCAAGAACAGCACGAGCCAGTTCCACAACGCAAAGCCGTTCAACGCGGCCGGCAGCCGATGCGGCGGATGTACTGCGAGCGCGTATGTCATGTGAATGTCGGTGCGCGGCGCTCCGCGAAATGCCGTCGCCAGGTTCCAGATGAAATAAAACGCGCTCAAGAACATGATCGCGCCGCCCGCGACGGACATCATCGTCCACGGCGCCCACCACGCAATCTGCGGGAACGAATAATCGAATGTGCTGACGCGACGCGGTTGGCCGAACAGGCCGAGTAAGTGCCAAGGGAGCGTCATCGTCATCGTGCCGATGAACCACAGCCAGATCTGATAACGCAGCGGACGTATGCTCCATTCCGGCCGGCCGGTCAGCTTCGGCCAGATCTCATAGGCAATCGCGAAGTACATGATCACGACCGAGCCGCCGAAGATCAGATGGAAATGTGCGGTGACCCACGAAGTGTTGTGCACCATCGCGTTCATGCCGTAGCTCATGTTGATCAATCCGCCGAAGCCGCCGAAGCCGAGCATGACGAACGCGAGTCCTCCGGCGAGCACCATCGGTCGGCTCCATGGCAGCGCCTTGATCCAGCCGAACAGACCTTTGCCGCCGCGCAAACGTCCTGCAATCTCGAGCGAAGCGGTGATCGTGAAGATCGTCAACAGCGTCGGTACCGTGACGAGCGAGGTGAGCATCATCTGCAGGAACTTGAAACCCGAGCCGTGCTCGGGATCCATGAACAAGTGGTGCATGCCGACGGGCAGGCTGTACAGCAGGAATAAGATGAACGCGAGCCGCCCCATTGTGTCGCTGTACAAGCGTCCGCCCGCGGCCTGCGGCAGCATGGTGTAGAACGCGATGTACGCGGGGATCAGCCAGAAATAGACGATCGCGTGCAGTGTCCACGAAAACAGCGTGCGCGATAGGCCAACGTCGATCGTTTGCTTCCAGCCGAGCGCCGCGGGAATGACCTGAAACAATAGCTCTACTGCAACGCCGACCGTCGTCCACAGCCAGAGCACCGCGTTCGCGACGGTTGCGAACATCGCAAGCGGCACGGGCAAGCCCGGGTTCTCGCGCTTCCAGTTGCGCATTGCGACGATCATCAGCACGCACCAGATCCACGAGCCGACGACGACGAGCACGAGGCCCAGGTAATAG
>DATCLP010000686.1:0-1627 GCA_036563855.1 Steroidobacteraceae bacterium
CGCCACGGCTGACATGCCAGCGCGAGGTCATAGCCTGGGATCGGTGATCCTGGCTTCGGAATCGCGTTCTCGAGCAAGAACCGGTGGTCTTCGCGATAGATCACGAGCACGGTCGGCCGCACATAGATGGGATTTCCGGTCTTCGGGCTTACCTTGGTTTGCCAACCGAAAGCCAGCGTCGGCGCAAGCTGCTCGATCTGATCTGCATATTCGGCCGTCGATGAACCCGTCAGCCGCACCTCTTGCCAATTGAGGTCCGTGCGTTCGCGCGGCATCAGCTGAGGCGCATCCGAGTAACTCAGATTCGTGATCACGAGCACTGTCGCAGGGTGTTCGTAGAACCGATCCGGCATTTTCTCGAGGCCGAGCCGCACGTCCTCCAGACTGATTTCCTTCGCGACCGCAAGGAGCGGGACGGTCGGAAACTTGCGATGCACGCTCCGCATGAGACGCGCGAGCACGCTCGCATCGCCCATTCCCGCATCGAAAATGCGAATTGCAGGTTGGGTGGGAACGACATACTCGAGCTCGAGAGCGGCGCGGCGCGCAATCGCCGGCTTCTCGTCGCACGTGTTGACGAAGGCGAGATATTTCTGGCGATTATCGTAGAACCGAAACGGCGGCGAGACGACCTCGTACTGCGCTTTGGCCGAAACAGGCGGCGCAGCTTCTTTCGCATTATTCGTTGCGTCTTTCATGAGTCCTCCGTGGTCTCCGAGTAGGTGGCGCCGCTACGTACGAAGGCAAGTCGTCGGCGCGCGACAGCGCAACACCTGAGGCGCCGATGTGGACCGTTGCCCGACATCGCGGCTTTACAGCGGGGGGCGGCGGCTTCTTTTGGCGCGGCCGCCTGCCGCACCTCGAACCAAATCGGCAAGCCGTGCGTTACCGTCGCGTGCGTGCACGTCAGATTCATACAACACATTGGCCCACGGACTCGGCGCACGGATGACGGCCATGGAGCAAGCGAACAGCGAACCAGCCAACGTTTCGCACGACGGGCTGCATCATCCGGCGACGGAGCCGATTTCGATTCTGCTCGTCGAGGATGAGGGCATCGTCGCACAGGACCTTCAGGAAACGCTCGTTCACCTCGGTTACCGCGTCGCCGGGATCGCGAGCGAAGGCGTGCAAGCCGTGTGCATGGCCGATGAGCTGAAACCGGATCTCATCGTCATGGATGTGAGCTTGCGAGGCGAGATCGACGGGATCCAAGCAGCGCGCATGATCCTCGAGCGCGCACAAATTCCGGTGATCTTCTTGACCGGTCATCGCGATGTGGAAACGCTCCAGCGAGCCGTACGGACGGGTCCGCTCGGCTACATCCTGAAACCGTTCCAAGAAGTCGAGCTTCGCTCGGCAATCGAAGTGGCCATTCACAAGCACCGCGCCGATGTCGCGCTGCGCGAGCGCGAAGAGGCGCTGCGCCGCAATGCGGAGCTGTTGAAGAGTCTTTCGCTCGTCGATGACCTCACGCAGCTCAAGAATCGCCGCGGCTTCTTCGAGCTTGCGCGACAAGCGCTCAAGGTGGCCAAGCGCGAGCGCTACACGATGGGGATGTTCTTCATCGACCTCAACGGCCTCAAACAGATCAACGATCAGCTCGGCCACCTTGCGGGCGATCAAG
>DATCLP010000687.1:0-6033 GCA_036563855.1 Steroidobacteraceae bacterium
TATCGCAAGCGCGAACCAGAGCTCGTGTTGGCTGCCGTGAATCTCAACCGCATGGTGGAGCAGGTCCTCGAGCTGACCCGCGCTCGGTTGTTGGATGTGCCTCAACAGCGCGGCGCCGTGATCGAGCTGAACAAGGAGCTCGACCCGAAGCTGCCGGAAATCATGGGTGCCGAAGGGGAGATCCGGGACGCGCTCACGAATCTCGTTCTCAATGCCGCCGATGCCATGCCCGATGGCGGTACGTTGACGCTGCGCACGATCACGGTGGAGGTCGGCCCTGGCGAGCGGCTCGCGAAGGTGGAAGTGATCGATAGCGGCATCGGCATGGATGAGGAAACGCGTCGACGTTGTCTCGAGCCTTTCTTTACGACGAAGGGCGAGCGCGGCACGGGTCTCGGACTTGCGATGGTGTACGGCATGATCCAGCGCCACCGCGGCGAGATGGAGATCGACAGCGCGTTGGGCGAAGGCACGACGGTTCGGCTCGTGTTTCCGGCCTACGAGCAATTGCTGCACGAGACCATGCGCCTGCCGACGACGGCGCTGCCGAAGCGGCGTTTGCGAGTGCTCTTGATCGACGACGATCCGATGATCATCAAGGCGATGCAGGATGCGCTCGAAGCCGATGGGCATACGACCGTTGCCGCAAACGGCGGACAGGCAGGCATCGATGCGTTCAGCGCGGCGCACGGCACGCCCAGCGAATTCGCACTCGTGTTCACCGATCTCGGCATGCCTCGAGTCGATGGCCGAAAAGTGGCGGACGAGATCAAGCGCCTCTCACCGCGCACCCCTGTCGTCCTGTTGACGGGGTGGGGTCAACGCATGCTGACCGAAAACGATATTCCGCCGAACGTCGATCGCGTCCTCAGCAAGCCGCCGCGGTTGCACGAGGTGCGCCTTGCCATCAGGGAGCTGGTCGGATGAATGCCGAGCTGCGAGGACGATTGCTCATCGTCGACGATGAGGCGCAACAGATGAAGGCGTTGTGCGACACCCTCGAAAGGGAGGGCTACCGCACGACCGGCTACACATCTGCAAAGAGGGCGCTCGAGGCGCTGCGCCCCGGCGGATTCGACTTGTTGCTGACCGATCTCATGATGCCCGAAATGGACGGCATCGAGCTGCTCGAGGCATCGGTCAAAGTCGATCCCGACATCGTCGCCGTCATGATGACCGGTCACGGCACGATAGATACGGCCGTCAAGGCGATGCGCAACGGCGCGCTGGATTACATCCTCAAGCCCTTCAAGCTCTCCACGGTGTTACCGGTCATCGAGCGCGCGCTCGAGATTCGACGTCTGCGCGTCGAGAACGCGGCGCTTGCGCGACGCGAACGCGCGTACATTGCCGAGCTCGAGGCGGCAAACCGCGATCTCGAAGCGTTTTCCTGGACCGTCTCGCACGATCTGCGTGCACCGCTTCGCACCGTCAACGGATTTTGCGAGATGTTCCTGGAGGACTACGGCAAGTACGTTCCGCCCGAGGGACGTGCGCTGCTGGAGCGAGTCGTGAGCGGCGCCGTGCGCATGGATCGCATGATCGAGGATCTGCTCAGATTTTCTCGCTGCAGCCGCCAGCCGTTGGCGAAACGTCCGGTCGAGCTGGAGAATCTCGTGCAGAAGGTTCTGCCGGATCTTCAGGCGCAAAATGCGGGGCGAACGATCGAGCTACGCATCGGCAAGCTTCCGCGCTGCGAAGCGGATCCCTCGCTCCTCGAGCTCGCACTGACGAACCTGTTGTCGAACGCCTTCAAGTTCACACGCAATCGTTCGCCTGCCGTCATCGAAGTCGGCACGACGGAAGCCGATGGCGAGATGGTGTTGTACGTGCGCGATAACGGCGCCGGTTTCGATATGCGCTACGCAAGCAAGCTGTTCGGCGTGTTTCAACGCTTGCACTCGCAGTCCGAATTCGAGGGCACCGGCGTCGGCTTGTCGATCGTGCACCGGATCGTCGAGCGCCATGGCGGGCGCATCTGGGCCGAAAGCGAGCCGAACAAGGGCGCGTGTTTCTTCTTTACGTTGCCGCGATCGAAGGACGACGCCGCCGACGCGTAGCGCTTGTTGTCTCTGACGGCTGCGCTCAGGTGGCCATTCGGCGGGCGTGGACAAGCTCCGGACGCTCGTCCGACGCGTCTTTGCAGATCGTTGCGATCTGCCGATAGTACTTGCGTGCGAGCTCCTGGCGCTGCGCTCGCTCTGCCGCGCGGCCGGCGCCGTAGAGCGAAAGAAAACGATTCGGTTCTTTTGCGATTGCCGCGTCGAAGGCGGCTAGCGCCTCTTCGTACCTGCCCGATTGGAGCAACATGAGGCCGAGCATCTCGCGAGCGGGTGCCAGCGGTCCCGGCGTAACCGCGGATTTCTCGGTGGCATCTTCCGCATCTGCAGCCGCGCGCATCGCATCGAGCGCTTCGCGAGTCTTGCCCTCGCCGAACAGTACCCAGGCAAGCGCGCCGCGGCGCTGGATGTCGATGATTTCTGCCCAGTAGGTGTCTTGCATCGCAAGCGCCCGCTCGCGAAGCGCCTGCAGGCGATCGATCTCCGGTGCGGCTGCCTTCGTGTCGCCCGAGCGCGCGGCGCCGATTGCGCGCGCGAAGCGCGTCATCGCTTCGACGTAGGGAGGCGCTGCGAAGGTGGGCACGGACAGATTTGCTGCTTCCGCCCATTGCTGGCGCTCGAGCGCATAACGTGCCGGGATCGCTGCAAGCGCGAATGGATTTGCTCCCGTGGCAACGAGCCGATTCGCACGCTCGACGACCTCCTTGGCTTGCGAATCCATGCCCATCTGCAGATATGCGTAGGCCATGTAATCGAGCGCGTGAAGCACGGCGCCCGGTTCTTTCGTGCGCTCCGCCGTCTCGGCCGATCTCTGATTCGTCGCCACTGATTCTCGCCACATGCCAACTCGAGTGAACGTGTGCGAGGGCATGTGCAGCGCGTGAGGTACGGCAGGTGCGATGTCCGCGTACGCAAGTGCTGCGGGCAACGCCTTCGCAGCGAGCGGCGGCACGTCGTAGGCATGAATGATGTAGTGGGCGAGGCCGGGATGCTTCGGCATACGATCGAACAAGGGTTCGAGAATTGCGCCGGCCTTCAATTGGCGGACAAACGTCTTGTCTTCGGGTTCTGCGGCCTGCGTAATCGCGAGCGCCCAGAAAATCTGGGCCTCCACGTCGTTCGGATACGCGGCGGCGAGTTTCCCCATTGCGGCTTCGTGTTCGAGAACGCGGGCGCGCTGCGTCCGCACATCGTCATTTGCGAACAGATGGGCGACAGCGTCGAGATAGGCCCGTTCGCGTTCGGTCGGCTTGCCCGTGCTCAGCCCCTTGTCGATCGCTGTTTTTCCGAGCGCAATCGTTTGCGGCGCGCGCAAACCCGCAAAAGGATTTCCCCAATGCGTCAAAGCAATTCCCCAGTAGGCGATCGCGCATTGCGGATCGACTCGAAGCGCCTGCTCGAAGGCCGCACGAGCTTCGGGAAACCAGAACGAATGCAGTAGCGATACCGCGCGATTGAAGACGTCCGTCACCTCGGGCGCGCAGGAAGTCTCGAAGCGGACGACGCCGATGCTCTCTTCGGTCAGCGAAGCGGCGGGACGTTCCGCATGTTCGTGCGTTCCTTGCGCGACGGCAGACACAACGAACAACCATCCGACGATCGAAACGGCGACCCGCGCTGCGTATCTCATGACCACTCCCACCGGAACGGTGCAATGACCTCCAAGACTCAGCCTAGCAGAATGGTCCGGCCATGGGATCACGATTACGACTTGCGGGGGCTTGCGCGTCGGCCGAGGATTACCAAGACTCTGGAAACGCCTTGGAAACGAATTCTTGGAGAACTGTATGCGATGGCACCCCTTGTTG
This sequence comes from Steroidobacteraceae bacterium, assembly GCA_036563855.1. GTDB lineage: Bacteria > Pseudomonadota > Gammaproteobacteria > Steroidobacterales > Steroidobacteraceae > Steroidobacter. Next base: position 3,869 of record DATCLP010000687.1, read on the forward strand.
GTCGTCGGTCTCCTCGTTTGCGCTTCGAGCGCATTCGCACAGCAGACAGAGCCCAAGCCGCCCGCCGGTGCCGATGAATTCGTCAAGGCGCTGGTCGCGCGCCTGAACCTCGAGAGCTACAAGGCGACGATCAAGGGTTTGACTCAGTTCGGCGATCGGCGCGAAGGGACCGAACGCAACCGGCGCGCGCTCGATTGGATCGAGGCCACGCTCCAGAGCAATGGTTGTACGGCGACCGAACGGTTGAAGTATCGGTATACACCGAGGGAACGGCCGCCGCGCCGCGCAACGCCTAGCAATCCGGTCATCGCGAGCGGCGAAGTCCGGATGGGGCAGGGCGGCTCGCGCCTGCGCGGGATCACGCGTCCGGTCGGCGTGAACGAAGACCCGTTGGCTCAGCCCGACGAACGGTTGCGTGCGCTGAACGCCGAGCCGAGCAAGCCCGGGGACCGCGAACTGGTCTGGTGTACGAAATACGGCACGACGCGTCCGGACGAGATGTACATCGTCGGCGCCCACATGGACGGACACGGCTGGGGCGAAGCGGCGAACGACAATGCGTCCGGTACCGCGCTCGTGATGGAGATCGCTCGGGTGCTCTCCAGTCCCGACGTGGAGACGGACCGTTCGATCCGCTTCGTTCTCTGGAACAACGAAGAGACTGGTCTCGACGGTGCGCGCGCATATGTGGAGCAGCGAGCCCCGTTGCAAGGCAAACCGGACCCCGCGCATCCGAATCGCTATCCGGAGCCGCGTTGGCTGGCGATGATCCAGCACGACATGATGCTCTTCGATCACGGCATGCCGCGGGCCGACGGTACCCTGAGCCCGACGCAACGGCCGGAAGCGGACGTCAACATCGAGTTTGCAATGACTTCGCGCTTCGCGCTGGAGGCGATGAAGCTGGCGTTCTTCTTCCGGGACGCCAACGAGAAATACGCGACGGACTATCCAGCCGCCGTCGGACATCACATGACGAATACCGATTCGGTGCCTTTCATGGATCTCGTGCCGGCGATCAGCCTGCGAGAGAACGAGCGCGGGATGCACATCGGCGCCGGATGGAATCCGCATTGGCACCAGCCGACGGACGTGTTCGAGACCTACAGCGACGACGATTTCCGGCTGGGTCTGAACGCGGCGCAGACGACGCTGGGGGCCGTCGCAGAGCTCGCGGGTGCCCGACCGAAGCGTTAGTTCCGTTTTCCGGTTACTGTCCGACCGTCAGGAGCGAGAGCGTGTCTCTCGTCGACTGCGGCATGTCGACGAATTGCAGGCCGGCGTGATAGGTCGTGCTGTTGACCGCATCGCAGTAACGCACACGGCACTGCATCGTGAGCTCGTAGTCGGAGCCGCAAACCGACAATCGGATCGTCAGCTTGCATTCCTGGTTGAACGGCAAGCGCGAATCGAGCGTGATGCCCGCACCCGAGAGCGAAAGGTCGGTGATGCGAACGGACAGGCGCTTGTCGCGGAACTCGACCGTGCCGATCAGTGACGAGGCGGTTTCGTGGCGAGACGATCGGCGCTGCTCCGGCGTCTCGACCGCGGCCTCGCCCGTCAGATCGATTTCCACTTCAACTTCGAATGGATCGGTTGAGTTCGGCGAGCTCATGGCCACACGAGACTTAAGTGAAGTCGGATGGAAATCGTTGCACGCGAATCCCGCCGATGAAACGGACTGCGTCGCAATATGTGACGCTCGTCCAGAAATGGAGGCCCTGCGGCCGTCGAGTTGCCGCGAAGGCGCGCAGGCGCACCTGTTCAAGGAGAAATCGTCAGCGAGACGGGATTCTTCATACGCGCGCCGAACGGCGCGAACGCCGCGTGCGACGCCGGCCGAGCGGGGCCTGCAGTTGCAGACGGGCTGCTTCGCGTGCAATAGCAATGGAGGGATAGCCGTTCATGCGGTCGAACAGATCGCCGATATCGCACGGCCGATACGTTGCGCGCTCGTACCCGAATCCGGTGTGATCCGCGAAGATTCGCACGTATCCCGTATCGTTGTTGAGTAAGTCGACGAGCTGGCGCATGCGTGTGTCGAGCGATCCAGGTCAGGCCCGGAATCTATAAGACATATTGGGCCGGGGAGTGAGACGCGGTTCTCAATTGTATGCACTGCGGTCGTGGCTCGCTCGCGGGTCGAATTGGGGTCGCGGCAGTTG
>DATCLP010000688.1:0-4950 GCA_036563855.1 Steroidobacteraceae bacterium
CAATCAAGCGCAGCTGCGCTAGCCAACGTGGAGCTATCGAATGAAATTGTCCCGCCGCACCGTTCTGACCGGAGGCACCGCTGCCGCCGCCGCGACTGCTTTGCCATTGCAACTCTCCAGCGCAGCAGGACAGAACGAGCCGAGAGCCGATCCTCGATCCGGCGAATCGCTTGCGCTCGCACGCTACGTTACGAATACGCGCTACGAAGACTTACCTGCCGATGTCGTCGCAATGACCAAACGCGCGATTCTCGATGCGATCGGCGTATCGCTTGCCGCCTCCGGTCTCGAGCCTGCTTGCAAGCCGTTCATCGAGTTCGCGCTCGAATCCGGCGGACCGCGCGAGGCGAAGATTCTCGGCACCGGGCAGCGCGCACCGATCGTTGTCGCGGCGCTTGCGAACGGATCGCTCGCCCACGCGATGGATTACGAAGATGCGCACGAAGAGACGCGCACGCACCCGAACGCGGCGGCTGTTGCAGCGGCTTTGCCACTTGCAGAGAAGCTCGGCGCTTCGGGCCGCGATCTGATCACGGCCATCGCACTCGGTTGCGACGTTGTGTGCCGCCTCGCTCGAGCACTCGTCGCCGAAGGCGCACCGCCGCCCGGCTTCTATCAACCGGCAATCGTCGGCACGTTCGGAGCGACCACTGCGGCTGCAAAGCTTCTAGGCTTGTCGGCCGAGCAAGTCCTCGATGCGTGGTCATTGGCGTTGTGTCAGAACTCTTGCACCCAAGAGCTGCAGGACAGCCCTGCCTCGACGATCCGCGCAATCCGCGAAGGTCCGTGCGCGCGCGTCGGTATCGAATCCGCCCTGCTCGCCGCGAAAGGTGTGCGCGGCTTTACCGCCCCGTTCGAAGGCCGCTCCGGCTTTTTCGTCATGTACGCGAACGGCGTGCAGCGTCAGACGCTGATCGCAGATCTCGGCAAGCGTTTCGCCGGCCGCGACATCTCTTTCAAAGCCTGGCCGTCCTGCCGCGACACGCATATCTACGTGCAAGCCGCGCTCGAGTTGTTGAACGAGCGACCGATAGACCCGGCGCAGATCGAGTCTGTGACGGGGATCGCCTCCGAACAACAGATGATCGTGTTGGAACCTGCAACGCTGAAGCGTCGTCCGGAAACGGCTATTGCGGCGAAATTCAGTCTCTATTTCACGCTGGCTGCCGCGCTGATCGATCGCCGCGTGGATTTCGCCTCGTTCTCCGATACCGCCCTACGGCGCGCCGACGTGCTCGCGCTCGCCGACAGAGTCGCCTATCGCATCGACCCCTCGGCATTCCGCGACGGTCACGTGCTCGAGATCGAGCTACGCGACGGCACCGTACATCGGCGACGCGTGCGCGCCGCCTACGGCAGTCCCGCAGCGCCTATGCCCGACGAAGCCCTCGTCGAGAAGTTCCTCGATTGCGGCGGCCGCGCGATGCGTCCGGCGCCTATGCGGACTTTGCAGCGTATTGCCGACGAGATATTGCACCTGGAAGCCGTACCGCGAATTGCCAAACTGCTCGAACCTATCTGATCGGCGATTCGGCTCGTGCCAAGACGAGTTGGAACCTATCGGGAATACCTGCGGCCGCGCAGCAGTCTCGAGATAGGTTAGGCTGAGTGGACGAGCCGCAAGTTCGGCGCCGTGCGCGTAATTCGACTCAGCGCTTCGACCGATTCGGGCACTGCGACATAGACGCCCTGGGCATACTCCACGCCGATGTTTGCGAGGCACGCAAGCACTTCCGCGGATTCGACACGCTCGGCGATCGTCTTGATGCCCATCGCGTGGCCGATCTGTGTGATCGCTTCGACCATGCTGCGGTCGACATGGTCGGTCGTGACGTTCTGGATGAACTGACCGTCGATCTTGAGGTAATCGACCGGCAGATTCTTGAGATACATGAACGACGACAAACCGCTGCCGAAGTCGTCGAGCGAGAACAAGCAGCCGCGCGCACGAAACTCACGCATGAAGTGCACGACGTTCGCCAGATTGGCGATCGCCGCCGTTTCGGTGATCTCGAAGCACACGGCGCCGGGGCTCAAGTCGTACGTCTGCAGCTCGTTGATCAGAAATTCGAGGAAGTTGTCGTCGTTGAGCGACGTACCTGACAGGTTGATCGAAAGCGTATAGCCGTGGCGAATATCACCGTCGCTGCGATAGTGAGCCAGCGTGCCGAGCGCCTGGCTTACGACCCAACGATCGATCATCGGCATGATGTTGTAACGCTCCGCCGCCGGAATGAACTCGTGCGGTAGCACGAGCTCGCCGTTCTCGCCGCGCATCCTGAGCAGCAGTTCGTAATGACCGCGCGGATCCTTGTTCGCGCCGATCGGCACGATCGGCTGATAGTAGAGCTCGAGCCGATTTTCTTCGCAGGCGCGGGTGAGCCGCGAGACCCACTGCATCTCGCGATGCCGTTCCGGTGCCGAGCTCGTCTGATACATGTGCACGCGGTTGCGGCCGGAATCCTTCGCCGCATAGCACGCCACATCGGCCGCGCTCATCACGCTTGCGATGCTCTCGCTCGCTCCGTTGATTTCGACGATGCCGATACTGACGCCGACGTTCTTCGGCCCATCGTGCCACTCGAAGCGATAGTCGCGGATGGCCTGACGCAGGTTATCCGCGATCTTCGCCGCGCGCTCGGCGTTGCAATCCTGCAGCAGGACGCCGAACTCATCGCCACCGAGGCGCGCAATCGTGTCCGTCGAACGCAACCGAGTCTGCAGGATCCCGGTGATCTGCTTGAGCAAGCGATCGCCGGCCTGATGGCCGCACGTATCGTTGACGAGCTTGAACTGATCGAGGTCCAGGTAGAGCAACACGTGCGTTCGCGAAGGATCCGCTCGCGCGGTCGATAGCGCTTCGTTGAGTCGATTCTCGAATTCGCGACGATTGATGAGACCGGTGAGCGCGTCGTGGCTCGCCTGATAGGCGAGCGCACGGCGCAATCGGCGTTCCTTGCTCACATCATGGAACACCATGACGGCGCCGATGATCTTGCCGGTACGGTCGCGAATCGGTGCTGCCGAGTCCTGGATCGCAATCTCCTGGCCACGCCTATTGACCAGCACGGCGTGATCCGCGACAGCGATGACGTGGCCCTCGCGCAAGGCGCGCGAAACGGGATTCTCGATGGGCTCGCGCGTCGCTTCGTTCAAGATGACGAACACGTCGCTCAACGCCTTGCCGCATACTTCCGCCGTCTTCCAGCCCATCAATTCCTCGGCGACGGGATTCAAGTATTCGATGTGGCCCTCTGCGTCGGTCGTGATGACGGCGTCGCCGATCGACTGCAACGTCACCTGTGCCTTTTCTTTTTCCTCGAACACCGCGGTTTCCGCCCGCTTGCGTTCCGTGATGTCGGAAATCGTGCCCTCGTACCCGATGATTCGACCGCACTCGTCGCGCACGACGCGCGCGTTCTCGATCACGGTCAATGTCGTGCCGTCGACACGCCGCAATTGAAACTCCGCGTTGCGAACTTCGCCGTCCGCCTCGAGCTTCGCGATGATTGCCGCCCGATCGGCCGGATCGGCGTAGATCGTTTCGGTTGGCAGCGAGAGCAGCTCGTCGGGCGACGACAACCCCACCATCCGCGCGAGCGCCGGGTTGACGGAGACGAAGCGTCCTTCGCACGTGGAGCTATAAACGCCTTCCATGACGTTTTCGAAAAGCCGGCGATACCGCAGCTCGCTTTCTTTCAATGCCTCTTCCGCGAGCCGCCGCTCCACCGCGATACCCGCCAACTGCGACATGCGCGCCATCAAGTCGAAATCGCGGCGTCGCGGACTGCGCGGCGTACGGAAATACAGCGCGAGCGTGCCCAGCGTGCGTCCGTCGGAAGCGTGAATCAGCGTCGACCAGCAGGCGCGCAGATCTGCGGCGAGAGCTGTGGACCGCACGTTCTCCCACAGTCCGTCGCGCTCGATATCCACGACGATGACTTGGCGCTGCAGATACACGGCGGCTGCGCACGAACCGTTACGCGCTGCGACCGAGATGCCTTCCATCGCACGCGCATAGTCGGCCGGAAGCCTTGGACCTGCGCAAAGCTGCAAACGCGTCCCCTGCTCGTCCAACAATCGGATCGCGCAAATGCAATCCGGCGAAACCCGCTCGACGACATCGGTAATCGCTTCGAGCGTGATCGGCAGATCGACATTTGCCGCCAGACGCTCGAAGACGCGACGCTCGCCTGCGGCAATCCATTCGGCGCGCTTGCGCTCCGTAATGTCCGTGATACTGCCGCGCACGAGTCGCCGGTCCGCGGATTGCAACCGCGCCCAACGGACTTCGCATGCAATGTCGTTGCCGTGCGCGTCGCGAAATACCCATTCGTGCACGGGCAGCTCGCCGGCCAACGTGCGCTCGAAGTACGCTTGGTTCGCTTCCTTGGAATCCATGCCGTCGGGCTGCTGCGGCGGGCTCAAGGTCTCCGGCGCGCTCGCGAGCAGCGTCGCGCGATCGAGCTTGAAGAAACGCACCGCATTCTCGTTCACGTCGACGATCCGGTTCTGATCCACATCGACGACGATGATCACTTCGGGCGCATGCTCCACGAGCGCGCGGTAACGCGCCTCGCTGTCGCGCAATGCAGCCTCGGCGAGCTTGCGTTCGGTCGTATCGCGCAGACAGACGACGTACATGACGCGCCGATGCATCTGCGTCTTGCTGACTGCGATCTCCGCCGAGAACAACGTACCGTTCGCGTGCAGCGCGAGCGTTTCGTGCGCGGCGAGATCGACTTGGGTGTCCTCGAGGCGGGTTGCGAGCTGATCGAGCTCGCGAGCGAGCGATTCCTGCGCGCCGAGCTGGGGCAACAGGAAGCTGAGCGGACGCCCGACCACATCCTGCTCAATGTGACCGAAAACGCGCTGACCGGTTACGTTCATCGTCGCGATGCGTCCTTCGGCATCGACGGTGAGGATGACGTCTTTGACGTGATCGAGGAT
>DATCLP010000689.1:0-12188 GCA_036563855.1 Steroidobacteraceae bacterium
GTTCCTAAACTCGCCGTCCTGACGCCGCGTTCGGATCGGCTAGACTGTGCTGCGTGTCGAGCCGAACCATGAACGAGCCGCTCATGCACGACGACGCCCGCCGCTTTCCGCCGGGTTTTCTTTGGGGCTGCGCCACGTCCGCCTACCAGATCGAAGGCTCGCCGCTTGCAGACGGTGCGGGCCCGAGCGTTTGGCATCGCTTCGCGCACACGCCGGGCCGCGTGCTCAACAACGATAACGCCGACATCGCGTGCGATCACTATCGGCGCTACGCCAGCGACGTCGAGCTCATGCATTCGCTCGGCATGCAAGCCTACCGTTTCAGCATCTCCTGGAGTCGCGTCTTGCCCGAAGGCATTGGACGCGTAAACCCGGCCGGCCTCGGATTCTACGAGCGTTTGGTCGATACGCTGCTGGGAAGAGGCATTCAGCCGATGGCGACGCTGTTTCACTGGGATTTGCCTGCGGCGCTCGACGACAAAGGCGGCTGGCTCAACCGAGACATTGCGAACTGGTTTGCCGACTACGCCGCTTTGCTGTTTCGTCGTCTGGACGATCGCGTTCGTTACTGGTGCACTTTGAACGAACCGTGGGTCGTGTCGGACGGCGGGTATCTTCACGGCGTTCTGGCTCCAGGACATCGCAGCGCGTACGAAGCGCCGCTTGCAAGCCACAATCTGCTGCGCGCACACGGCGCGGCGGTGCAAACGTATCGGCAGTCGTCTGGACGCAATGCGATCGGTCTGGTCGTGAACATCGAACCGAAGTATCCCGCATCGGAAGATCCTGCCGATATCGCTGCTGCACAGCGGGCGGATGCGTACATGAATCGGCAGTTCCTCGACCCCGCGTTGCTCGGGAGCTATCCGTCCGAGCTTGTCGAGATTTTCGGCGACGCCTGGCCGCAGTTCCCCGATGAAGATTTCGTGCAGATCAAGCAGCCGCTCGATTTCATCGGCGTCAACTACTACACGCGTAGCGTAACGAAGCACGATCCGCACGCGTGGCCGCTGCGAGCAAGCTCCGTGCGCCAGAAGCAGCACACGCATACCGAAACAGGGTGGGAAGTCTTTCCGCAAGGTCTCACCGATACGCTGCTGTGGATCAAAGATCGTTACGACAATCCGCCGGTTTACATTACGGAGAACGGCGCGGCCTTCTACGACCCGCCGCAAGTCGAGGAAGATCTGCTGGCCGATCCGCTGCGCGTCGATTACTTGCGGAAACATCTGCGGGCAGTGCACACCGCCTTGCGCCAAGGGGCTGACATACGCGGTTACTTCGTCTGGTCCCTGCTGGACAACTTCGAGTGGGCGTACGGGTTCTCCAAGCGCTTCGGCATCGTCCACGTGAACTACGAGACGCTCGAACGCACGCCGAAGGCGAGCGCTCACTTTTACAAGAGTGTCATCGCAAGCCACGGTGCCGTGCTCTTCTAGCGGTTTTCCGTTGAGGCCTTGCACCCAAGAGTAAGGGCGACAGCGCTCCTCTCCTTCAGCCTTCAGCCTTCAGCCTCCAGCCTCCAGCCTCCAGCCTTCAGTCCTCAGCCTCATACATCACACGAAACGGCAGTCGATTGATGCGCAGCTCTACGCCTGTCCATCGTGCACTGCCTTCCTGGATCGATTGCCGTCCGAGCCCCTTCTGACCTTCCGGCCATGCGACGACGACACCGCCGACAGGCATCTGTTTCAGGGCAGCGACCTCGAGCGTGCGCCGCCCGCCTTCGACCGTGAGCGAGTATGTCAGCGGTCCGTAGGGCGTGCGCAGGTTCTCGACCGCAAATCCATCCTTTCGCACCCACGCGGCCGGTACGCCCGCCATCAATACGAGCGCTTCATCGGCTGGACGCTCGTACGCAAACATATCCAAGATCGATCGGCCGAAGTCCGAAGCTACCCAACCGTGCGGCATGTCCCCGACGAAGCGCGGTACACGTTCCTCGCGGCCAACCACTTCCGCCCATTGATTCCAGCGCGCCGGGCGACGATCGTTCATGAAGAACTCGATCAGCTCCAAACCGCGTTCGCGCCATCCGAGTCGAATGAACGTGCCAAGTAAACGCCACTCGTAAGGCGTGTAGACGTCCCAACTCGAGCTCGACCGCCTTGCCGTGAAGTTCTCCCAATAACGTTCGAACGTCGCAAACATCGCGTTCGGCGGAAGCATTTGCTGCTCGCCGACCGGCGAAAGCGCAATCGTCGTCGACGTGGCATCGAAATCGCCGAGCTCGGCAGCACCCGGGAGATAGTCGATGTTGTGAATGCGTTGTGCGAGCTGCAATGAGCGGTATAGATCGGCCCGAAACTCGTCTCGCAATTGGATCGCACGGCGCATCGCCTCGGTTTCGCCGAGAACGCGCGCCATGCGCACCATCGATTCGTAGCCCTGCAGCGCCCAAAAGTTGTCCCAGTACGAATGCATCGGCTTGGCCGAATAGCCTTCGTGGCTGATCGACGCCGGCATGAGGCCGTAGAACACGCGCCGGTCTTCCGCGAGATTCTCTTCCGTGCGCTCCGATTGGCGCATGCTTTCCATGTACTCGAACGCCTTCACGACGCGCGGCCACAACGAGCGCAGCAGCTTCGTGTCGCCCGTATAGCGGTGCAGCTCATCGATGAGAAACAGAAACTCACCCGGACTATCGTTTTCGGGGACGGGATCCGCGCCCCGCCGGTCGACGCAACACGGCGTCTTGCCATTCTCGAACAGGTAGCCCGCATACCATTGCGCAAACTCTTTCACGACATCTTCGTGACCGAGCCGCAACAGCATTTCCGACGTCATGGCACCATCGCGAATCCACGAACGCTCGTAGGAACGCGACCCCGGCTGGATCGCTGGGCCGTCGCGATTAATGAGCACATGAGCGAGCGACGTTCGCAGTGTATCGAAAAGGTCCTGGTCGTCCTTCGGCAGCCGCAGTGTGACTCGGTTGAGCTTTTCGCGCCATTCGGCAAGACTTCTCGCAGCATCGGCATCGGACACTTCGGTGAGATCGCTGTTCGGATGCAGCGGCAGATCGAGCACGAACGTAGCGCTCGCTTCGGGCTCGAGCTCGACGTCGTACAGCAGCGCTCCGGAAGCCAGACCCGTCTCGTCCTTCACTTCATTCGGCAGATCGGTTCGTCCAAGCCAATCGCACGGTGTGTCCGCATCGAACGGAACGGCGACAAATCTTGCAGGCGGCTGTTTCGGAATGATGCTTCGCACCTGATCGACATTGACGGCACCATCGCGCCATGCCAGCTCCCAGATCGGCGAAACGCCGCCAGTCGTGTTCAGGAACTGCGTTGGCGGGTTGACCTGCAAAGGCCGCACAACCAACGCCAGCGTGAGCTTCTGTTTCGAGCGGCGATTGTTCTTCAGCGTATATGTCGCTCGCGTCCAGCCCTGTCCTCGGCGTCCGACGGATTGCACGGTCGTTCGCAAGTCCATGTCGCGATGTTTCCAATCCGCGATCGGCACGGGGAGATAACCGTCGAGCAGTGAGTGCTGCATCGTTGCATCTGCCCACGTCACGAGCCCCGACTGGGTCTTCACGAACGGCTCGATCGAGAAGCTCGCGCGCCGAAGCTCCACTGCCCCATCTTCGGAAACCAAGCTCTCCTCTTCGTCGGAATCCACGCCGACGACGGTCCAATAGGTTTGCTCTCCGGAGTAACCGCGGGGATAGCATCCTCGTCGAGCGTTCTTCGCGACGGCCTGGATGAACGCATTGGGCGACGCGCCGAACGCGAGGTCTCGCACGTGGATCTCGGCGATGCCGTACTGCCGATCCGCATCCGGCATCGAAACGCGGATGAAGCGAGCTTCGGATTCGGGGAGGAAGTGCGAATCGCGTTTACCGTTGCCGGCCGTCACGCGTCGCACGGTCTGCCATTCCGTACCGTCGAGCGAGGTTTCGATCGTGTAGCGGACGGCATGCAAGCCTGTTACCCAATCGATCTCCAGCCCACCGAACTCTGCAACGCGCTGCAGATCGATCTGCACGGTCTGCGGTCCGCGCTCGCTGCGCCATGACGTGTCGAGGCGCGAGTCCATCGCAAGTCCTGGGGCCGTGCCGCGCAAAGCGCTAGATGCAGAGACGACAGGCCGCGGTGTCTCCTTCTGCGGCGGGAGCACTTTGAGCGTCAGATCGTCGAACCAAAGACTCCCGCGTCCGCCGTCGACGCCCGCACCGATGCCGAACTCGATGCTCGCGAACCGTCGAAGCACCTTGTCTGTCGTCGGTCCCCACGCGAACTCGATTTGCCGGCGTTTGATTCGGATCTGCTGCCAATCGCCCGACACCTGGAAGTTCGGCCGACGATACCACCAGACATTGAATCCGGACTCATCGACGAACTTCACTTCGAGATGATTGCGCCCCGCTTCGCCGCGCATCCAAAAAGAGATCTCATAGTCCTCCGGAAGCTCGGTCGGAAGCTTGCGTCGCGCGGACGCGTAGCCGGCTGTGTTCGCCAAATCGAACTCCATCACCAGCGCGCCGCCCTTGAGTCCTTCTGCGGAACGCAGGGAAGCGATGACGTTCTCGGACACCGCTGTGTCCCAAGCAGACGCGTCATCCAGCGGATCGAGCACGCTCGTCTCCGGAGGGACGGCGGGCTCATCCGCGGCAAAGCCCACGGCGCACAAGAGCATTAACGCGAACAACCCCACGCGTCGCACGGCCGTCACCCTTTGACGCTGCCGGCGAGAATGCCGGCAATGTAGTAACGCTGTAGCGCGAGAAAGAGCACGAGCACAGGCACGACCGTGATGACGGCGCCGGCCATCATGAGCTCGTAGTCCTGTACGTGCTCCCGCGACAAGCCTGCGAGCGCGACGGGAAGCGTGTGCATCTTTTGATCCGTCAGCACGATCAGCGGCCACATGAAGTCGTTCCATGTAGCGAGGAACGTGAGGATGCCGAGCGTGATGATGATCGGTTTGAGCAACGGCACGACGATCGAACGAAAGATCCGCCACTCGCTAGCCCCGTCGATCCGCGCGGCTTCGAGCAACTCGTCCGGCAGCGATAGTGCGTACTGGCGCACGAGAAAGATACCGAACACGCTGGCCATCGACGGGATGATCACGCCGCCATACGTGCTCACCAGTCCCATCGCTTTGACTATCGCGAACAGCGGAATCATCGTGACTTGCGCGGGAATGACCAACGCGCCGAGCAGTATCTGAAAGATGCGCTCGCGCCCCTTGAATCTCAGCTTGGCAAACGCATAGCCGGCCATCGTGTTCAACACGAGCGCGATCGCTGTCGCAAGCGCGGCAACGAGGGCACTGTTCAGCATGTAACGCCAAGCCTCGTGGCGCGAGAACAGCTCATAGTAGTTTGCTAGCGTCGGATCCTGCGGCAACAACGGCGGCGGAAAACTGCTCGCCACGCCGCGCGGCATGAGCGACACCGAGAACATCCACACGAGCGGGAACGCGACGACGATCGCGCCGACAATGAGCATCGCGTTGACGAGCAACGTCGACCGCTTCACGTTGCCTCCCGCCGGCCGATACGAAGCTGAACGAGCGTGACCAGGAAAATGATGACGAACAGCACGAAAGCGACGGCTGAAGCGCGTCCGAGGCTCCACCACTTGAAGCCTTCCTCGTACATGTGAAAGAGCACGCTTCTCGTGCTATCGAGCGGCCCGCCCTCCGTGATCACGTAGGGCTCTGCGAACAGCTGGAAGTAGCCGGCTATGGTCAGGATGCTCACGAGTAAGAGCACCGGCTGCAAACTCGGCAAGGTGACGTGGCGGAACTGCTGCCAGTACGATGCGCCGTCGATGCGTGCCGCCTCGTACAGATCCTCGGGAATGCTCTGCAGCGCCGCGAGGATGATGATCATGTTGTACCCGAAGTTCTTCCACACGGCGAGAATGACGATCGCCGGCATCGCCCATTTCGGATCTCCCAGCCAATCGATCGGATCGATGCCGATGAAACCGAGCGCGTAATTGAAGAACCCGTAGCGGGTATGAAAGATGTAGCGCCAGACGACAGCCACCGCGACGAGCGTCGTGATGACGGGCGCGAAGTAGATCGTGCGGAAGAAGCCGCGAAACCGCGCCACTTTGGAGTTCACGAGCAGCGCAGCGCCTAGCGACGTAGCGATCGAGAGCGGTACTCCCAGCACGACGAAGTAGAACGTGTTGCCGAGCGACTTCCAGAACAGCGCGTCGTGCAGCAGCTCCCAGTAGTTCTGCAAACCCACGAAACGCAAGTTGGACAGATCGGTGAGCGCGTAGATGTCGAAGTCTGTGAGGCTCATGCCGAACGCGGCCAGCACAGGGATGAAGAAGAACGTGGCCAGCACGAACAGTGCCGGCGCAACGAACCACCAGCCTGCAAGCGAGCGCCTCACGATCGCTCCTTATCCATCATCCAGCGCCGCTTCTCGAGGATGGCGTCGGTCTTACGATCGAGCGCTTCGACCGCTTCGTCGAGCGTTGCGGCGCCTAACACGACGCGTTCCTGCGCAAGACGAATCTCCTGGGCGATGCGTTCCCACTCGGGTACTCGCGGCGGCGAGCGCACACGCTCGAGCTGCGCGCGAAAGGCACGCGCATACGGCGATTGCACGAGCTCCGGCGACTCCCACGTTCCGATACGCGGCGGCAGATCGCCGGTCATCTGATAGAAGCGCCGCTGGGTCTCGGTGCTCGAAAGATATTCGATGAACTTCCAGGCTTGTTCCTTGAGGCGCGAGCTGCGAAAGATCACCAGACTCGAGCCGCCCGCCGTGGAAACGCCCGGCCCTTCAGGCCCAGGCATCGGTGCCGTCATCCAATCGTCCTGCAGGTGCGCAGGCAGACGCAGCATGAACTCCGCGATGTTCCACGGACCGGACAAGTAATACGCGTAGAACCCTCGCCCGAACTCGTCCCACACGTTCGAGATCTGCGTATTCGACATGCGCGGCGACCAACCGCGGTCGAACATCTCGAGATAGAACGAAAATGCCCTGCGAAAATCCTCGCTACGGAAGTTTCCATACCGCCAGCGATCACGAAGCATTTCGCCGGGCTGTTGCAGCGCGAGCACGACGAGCTGGTCGTATTCGTTGATCGGCATCAGAATGGCATAGCGATCCGGTCCGACGAGTTTCTTGATCGCAGCCATCGTCTCCCGCCATTCGTCCCATGTCGTCGGCGGCTCGGAAAATCCCGCTTCGCGCAGAATGTCGGTCCGGTAGAACAGAAGCCGCGTATCGACATACCACGGCAAGCCGACGAGTCGGCCCTTGAGCCGATTCGAATCCAGGATCGCGGGAAAGTAGTCGCTCGCAGGAAGGCTCGATGCGGCGATCAGATCCTCGAGCGGCTCGAGCGCATCGAGCTCGTCGAACTCCGCGAGCCACGTATTGCCGATCTGACATACATCCGGCAGCGTCTCTCCCGCATACGCCGTGAGCAACTTCTCGTGTGCTGCCGTGAGCGGCATCTTCTGCACTTCGACGCGGATATCCGGGTGGCGCTGCATGAAGTCTCGCGCGAGATCGCCGGCCACTTCGCCCTCGCGGCCGATCGCCCAGAACTTCAAGACATCGTCGTTGCGACGCGCGCAACCGAACGTTGCGGCCGCTGCGCTTGCGGCCAAGCCAACCAATGCGCTGCGTCGCGTGATGCCGTTCGCCATGCGCCGCACGTCCGCCTCGTTCGTCCCGACGCTCACTCGGCCATGCCAGGCGATGGCGGCGGCGGTTCGGCGAGCCATCCACCCCGGAAACCAGCGCGCTCCAAACCACGGCGGATGTAAGGATTGCGTCGCATGATCTGCCAAATGAGCCCGCTGCGATAGTTCTCGATCATCGCAACGATCGGACCTTGATCGATCCCGAGATAGTCGCTTGCGACCCAGCCGATGTTCTCGACCAAGCGCCCGTGCTGCAGCGGAACGTCCGTGAACGTGAAACTCGGATTGACCGCATCGAGAAAACCGTAGCGCTGATAGAGGTGCTCGCCGAATCGAGCGCGGAACGCGCGAATCGTCGGAATCACGATTTCCGGTGCGAATGGGATCATGCCGATCGACGCCGTGGGTGCGATCGTGCCGTCATCGAGCACGTGAATGGATGCCGTCGAGCGCGCTGCGTACGTGAAGAAACCGCGCTCCTCGCCGTTGAAGACCTTGACGACGTCCGCCGGACCGTCGCACGCAGACAATCCCCAGATCTCGCTATCGTAGCCGCGCCAACGCATCGGATTCTGGCGCGCGTACTCGCGGTGCGCGTACGCGGCCCGTCGACTGTTCTCGAAATAGTCGATGCCCTTGTCGCGCATGAACTCGTCCTGGATGCCGCGAAAATCGATCCAGATGTGCGAGTACTGATGCCCGAACAGCGGACCGAACGAAAGGAACTCCTGACCGCTAAACCTGCCCCAATAGTTCTTGTACGTGGACGTCCACGCTTCCCATGCATCGACGCCGACGGGAAAGGTCGGCGATGCCAGCGCGAGGATGTACACCAGAATGGCTTCGTTGTAGCCGCGCCAATCGAATCGCAAGAACCCCGTCTCTGGTCGCCAACCATGCGAGATCGCAGGCGGACGCGCTTGCGCCCATTGCCAATCGACGCGCTGATAGATCTGATCGGCGAGCTGGCGGATTTCGCGCTCTTGCCGCGTGTCGCGATCGAAATACGTTTGCGCCAGTAGCACGCCGCCTAGCAGCAACGCGGTGTCCACGGTCGATAACTCGGTCGTCCCGTAGCGATGCCCCGTGTCCATTTCGAGGAAGTGGTAGTAGAAACCCTTGTAGCCCGCCATCCCCTTTTCGTCGGGCCCCTGAGGAAGGCTCGCGAGAACGCGCAAAGTGCGTAGCGTCCGAATGCGAGCTTGGGAACGGGACACGAAGCCTCGTTCGGCGCCGACCACGTAGGCCGTTAATGCGAATCCGACGGCAGCAACGCTCGCGAAGGACGGCGTGGGATAGCGGTCGGGAATGAGCGCAGTGTCCTTGTGCGCGGTATTCCAGAAGAACCGGAACGTGCGCCGCTGCAGGTTATTGACGACCGGATCCGAATTGCGTTCGAGCGCTATTTGCACATCTCGCGAACCCTCGACGATGACGCCCGGGACGTCGGACTCATTCTCGGCGGCGAAGGCCCCGCGAGTCGCCAGCGTCAGGCCGCAAGCGCCCATCCACTGCAGGAATTGACGCTTCGAACGCAACTCATATTTCATCATCACCACTCATTGGAGTTGTCGATTCCTGATCCGGCGCACCGACCGGCGACGCTGCGGTCCTGTCCCGTGCGTTGGGCATGATAGTCGCTCGATGCAATACCGTCGCGCCTAACGCCCCGCGGCAATCGGGGCTGGTCTACGGCGCAGCGCAGTCGAATTACCGCTCCACGCATCCGGTCCATGCATGTAAAGTTTGCCTGGCACCGTTGTACGCGAACACCCCGCAATCGACCCAGATTGCACCGAGTTCCGACGGTGCGGAACACTCGAGGAAGCCATGACTGCAACCATTCCCCATTTCTTCGGCGGCAAACGCGTCGTGACCCGCGGCCGCGAAGCGCCGGTCTTCGATCCGGCGATCGGCACTCAGACGGGGAAGGTTCTGCTCGCAAGCCGTGACGATGTGGCCGAAGCGGTTGCGATCGCTCGGCGCGCATGGCCGGCATGGGCCGAGACGGCTCCGCTCAAGCGCGCGCGGATTCTGAATCGCTTTCTGCAGATTCTCGAGACAAATGCGGACGTGTTGGCGCGTGCAATCACCGCGGAGCACGGGAAACTGCTCTCCGATGCGCGCGGGGAGGTTCAGCGAGGCCTCGAGGTCGTCGAGTTCGCCACGGCGGCCCCGCAGCTTCTCAAGGGCGACTTCTCCGAAAACGTAGGTACGGGTATCGATAGCCATTCGATGCGCCAACCGCTCGGCGTCGTCGCCGGCATCACGCCGTTCAACTTCCCGGCCATGGTGCCGCTTTGGATGTTTCCGATTGCGCTGGCCTGCGGCAATTGTTTCATCCTCAAGCCGTCCGAACGCGACCCTTCCGCGTCTCTGTACTTGGCGGAATGGCTCAAGGAAGCCGGACTGCCCGACGGCGTCTTCAATGTCGTGCAGGGCGACAAGGAAGCCGTCGATGCGCTGCTCGAGCATCCCGACGTCGCTGCAATCAGCTTCGTAGGCTCGACGCCGGTCGCACGTTACATCTACGAGACCGCCGCTGCCCGCGGCAAGCGTGCGCAGGCACTCGGCGGCGCGAAGAACCACATGGTGATCATGCCCGATGCCGACCTCGATCAAGCCGCCGATGCACTGATCGGTGCTGCGTATGGATCGGCGGGCGAGCGCTGCATGGCGATTTCCGTTGCGGTGCCCGTCGGCGAGCAAACTGCTTCTGCCCTGATCGAGCGGCTCGCGCCTCGCGTCCGGGCCTTGCGTATCGGTCCGGGAACGGATGCCAAGTCCGAAATGGGTCCCTTGATCACGGCTCAACACTGCGCGCGCGTGCGCGGTTATATCGAAGCGGGCATTGCTGAAGGCGCCGAGCTCGTCGTCGACGGCCGCGAGGTGCGAGTGCCGGGCTTCGAAAATGGTTTCTTCCTCGGCGGCTGCTTGTTCGATCGCGTCAGGCCGGAAATGAAGATTTATCAGGAAGAAATTTTCGGCCCCGTGCTCGCGGTGGTGCGCGTGCCTGATTTCGCGGCTGCGCTGCGCCTGGTCAATGAGCATGAGTTCGGCAACGGAGCCGCCATCTTCACGCGCGATGGCGAAGTGGCGCGCGAATTCTCGCATCGCGTGCGCGCTGGAATGGTGGGCGTGAACGTTCCGATCCCCGTCCCCATGGCATTTCACTCCTTCGGCGGCTGGAAAGCGTCGCTGTTCGGAGACCACCACATGCACGGCATCGAAGGCATTCGTTTCTACACGCGGCTGAAGACGGTGACGACGCGCTGGCCCGACGGCGGCGCAAGTAAGGGGCCGGAATTCGTCATGCCGACGATGGGCTGATTTCGGAAAACACGTGTACTGACGATCGGGGGCGGCGGACTGCTTTTTCAATGCCGCCCCGGGCGTGCAAGAATTGCCGTCGGTTCCTGTGTCGAGCTGCGTTTCGCATATGCGGCTTGCACATCAGGATCTTCTCGCTGTTCGCCGCGCATTGCGCCACAATGCAAGCACGCGTCGACAGCGTGTGTTAAGAACTATCTCAAGAACATCGGCAGCTGCGGCTCGCTTCCTCGAGGGATAGAGGAATAGGAAACGCACTGGGTTGAGGTCTCGCAGGCAGCGAACGCTGGCGCGCCATGGTTTTGAGATAGCGATTCGTTCAGCAGCGGCGCTCGGGGCCGGTTTCGCCAATCAGCGAGTGATCGACACAGATGCGCGACGATGTTCAACGTCAAGCTTCGAGGACTTCAGGAGCGACGCCAAACGCCTCGGGTCACGAGACGACGGTTTCGGAGGATTTCGTCGAGCGCAGACTCGCAACGAACGACGCTGTTACCAGCGCGCTCGCCGAAAGTGCCTCGTTGGAAATCGCTGCACCTCGCATTCTCGAGGCCATCTGCGAAAACTGGAGCTGGCAGGTCGGCATTCTTTGGCTCGCCCATGAATCGCCGCTCGAATTCCGCTGCCTGCATTCTCATTGCGCCCCAGAGTGTGCTGCGCCGGATCTGGTCTCCTGGTGCCGCTCCCACACTTTGATGCCGGGCGATGACCTCGTGAGCTCCGTCTGGAAAACCGGGGAGCCGGCGTGGGTGTCCAATTTGGATCCGTGGCTGTCCAACGCTTCGGACGGGCGACAGGATGGCACCGAAGCCGTGGCAGCGCGCGCCGGCCTGCGCAGTGCATTTGCCTTTCCCATCGTCATCGGCACCCGTCGTCTCGGCGTGTTCGAGTTCTTCGGCAGTCGCGAGCGGCCGACCGAACGAGAGCTGTTCAAGATGTCGAATCTCATCGGCAGTCAGGTCGGACAGTTCATCGAGCGACACAACGCCGAACGGGCACTACAGCGCAGCCACGATACGTTTCTCAACCTGATTCAAAATGCGCCGTTTGGCATATTACTGGTCGATTCGTCCTTCACCGTAAGCCGCGTCAGTGCGGGAGCCACAAAGCTGTTCAGCGCAGTAAGACCGCTGCTCGGTCGCAAATTGGATGAAGTCCTCCGAGTCGTTTGGTGCGAACCCTTCGCCACCGAATTGGGCCGCGAGTTTCGGAATACGTTGATC
>DATCLP010000690.1:0-3077 GCA_036563855.1 Steroidobacteraceae bacterium
TGTATTGCTGGCCGAGGTTAGGGCCGACGTTGGTGAGCTGACTCAGCGCCACACCGGCTACACCGGCGATGCCTGCGCCGAGCCCGAACGTCATCGCATCGACCCACTCGGTGCGTACGCCCATCGCGCGCGCCATATTGCGGTTCTGCGCAACTGCCCGAACCTTGAGACCGAGCGTCGTCTTGCTCAGCAACGCGAGCAACAACCCGAAGACGAGCAAGGTGAAGATCACGACATAGGCACGGTTGAGCGTGATCGAAAAGGCTTCGTTGATCTGCAGCGAACCGGCCATCCACGCGGGCGTTTCGACGGGACGGTTGTTCGCCGTGAAAATGTCGCGCACGAGTTGCTGCAGGACCAGACTGACGCCGAAAGTCGCAAGCAGCGTTTCCAGCGGTCGTCCGTAGAGAAAGCGTACGATGCCGCGCTCGATCAGCACGCCCGTGGCACCGGAAACGATGAACGCAGCGGGAATTGCGAGCAGCACGGCCGCGCCGATGTGATCGGGCAGCAGGAGCTGCATCACGTAGGTCGTGTAAGCTCCCAGCATGATGAGCTCGCCGTGCGCCATATTGATGACGCCCATGACGCCGAAAGTGATTGCCAAACCGATGGCGGCGAGCACGAGCACCGAGCCCAGGCTCAAGCCGAAGAACAGCGTCTCCAAGCTCCCGTAGAAGGCGCGCCGGGTTTCGATGCCGTTGACGACGTCGATGGCGACTGCACGAACCTCCGGATCCGGCTCGACGGGATTGCCGTCGTCGTCGCGCTCGATGAGGGCCTGCAGCCGATTGTAGACGTCGGAATTCAGACTGCCGCGCAACCGCTCGACCGCGGCGAGCCTCACGCCGGCATCCTCGTTGTCGAGATCGAAGAGGGCGATGCCGCTCGTCATGGCTGCGCGCACTTCATCGTCGCGTTCCTGTTCGGCACGTTCGCGCAATAGGGCGACGGTGTCTTCATCGAGCGAACGCAGCATTTCGCGCACGGCGGTCAAACGCACGCGCGCATCGGGACTGTCGAGCTCGAATGCCGCAATCGCGCCGCGCAGGTTCTTGCGCAACTGATTGTTGGTGGTGATGCGCGAAAACGCATCCTCCGAAGCGTCGGGGATGGGCGTCAGCGTGACGGCATCGGCAACCGAGAAGGCGTCCTCAGCGGCGCGGATGACGACTCGTTTCGACGCTCGCTCGTAATACAGCCGCCCGTCGAGTAACGCTTGCAGAACGGCTTTGGTATTCGGATGACGAAGATTCAGCAGGCCGGCGACCGCCTGTTCTTTTTGCTTGAAGTTGTTCGCCGTCAAGAGCTCGAGCCGCTCGACGAACAGATCGTCCGATTGCGCTTGCGCAGCGATCGGGATCGCAAGGAGCAAAAGCAGCGAAAGGCGACATATCAGCTGAATTGATGCAGGCACCGCTTGTCCCTTGGTTGTCTCGTCGAGAGGCAGAGGGCGGGCCCCGGGCAGTGCCGCCCGGGGCCCCGAGGGCTCACGTCGTTACTCGTAGTTCTGTCCGGAGCACTGTTTGGTCTTGGTGTTGTAGTTGCCGCACTTGAGCGTGACCCAGTCGGCTTCGATGTCCTTGCTGCCTGGGAGGTAGTCCGACCAGGCATCGCCGGGCACGAGACCGTCGGTCTGCCACACGATGTCGAACTGACCGTCCGCACGCACTTCGCCGATGAACACGGGCTTGGTGATGTGATGATTCGGGAGCATCTTCGCCATGCCGCCGGTCAGGTTCGGCACTTCGATGCCGATGATGGCGTCGATGACCTTGTCGACGTCCGTCGTCTTCGCCTTCTCGACGGCCTTCACCCACATGTTGAAGCCGATCACGTGCGCTTCCATCGGATCGTTCGTCACGCGCTTCGGATTCTTGGTGAACGCGTGCCACTTCTTGATGAACTCCGCGTTGGCGGGCGTTTCGATGCTCTGGAAGTAGTTCCAGGCGGCGAGGTGGCCGACGAGCGGCTTGGTGTCGATGCCCGACAGCTCTTCTTCGCCGACCGAGAACGCGACGACCGGGATGTCCTCCGCGGAGATCTTCTGGTTGGCGAGCTCCTTGTAGAACGGCACGTTGGCGTCGCCGTTGATCGTCGAGACGACCGCCGTCTTCTTACCGGCCGAGCCGAATCTCTTGATGCTCGCCACGATGCTCTGCCAATCGGAGTGACCGAACGGCGTGTAATTGATCATGATGTCCTCTTGCTTGACGCCCTTCGATTTCAGGTACGCCTCGAGGATCTTGTTGGTGGTGCGCGGGTAGACGTAGTCGGTACCGGCGAGCACCCAACGCTGTACGCCCACTTCGTTCATCAAGTAGTCGACCGCGGGAATGGCTTGTTGATTCGGTGCGGCGCCGGTGTAGAACACGTTGCGCGACGACTCCTCGCCTTCGTATTGCACCGGATAGAACAGCAAGCCGTTGTGTTTCTCGAACACCGGCAGCACCGACTTGCGCGACACCGACGTCCAGCAGCCGAACACGACGTCGACCTTGTCTTTCACGAGCAGTTGTTCGGCTTTCTCGGCGAACAGCGGCCAATTCGAAGCCGGATCGACGACGACCGCCTCGAGCTTCTTGCCGAGCAGACCGCCTTTCTTGTTCTGCTCTTCGATCAGCATGAGCACGGTGTCTTTGAGCGTCGTCTCGGAGATGGCCATCGTTCCGGACAGCGAATGCAGCACGCCGACCTTGATGGTGTCGGCGGCTTGAGCAAGGCTGCCGGCCGCGAGCGCAACGGCGGCGGCGAGTGCTTTGAGTCCTCTGAGTCGTACGGAGTGTTTCATGGTGGCATTCCTTCGAGTGGTGGAGCGGGTCAGATCTGCACTTGCAGGCCCAGACCGATTTGCTTCGAGTCTGCGCCCACGTCGGGATCCCAGCTGTGGTCGATGTAGAAGAGGAACGCGCGTGCGTTGAAGCTCTTCATGATGTAGTTGAGGTTGAACTCGAACGTCTTTTGTTCGAGATCGCCGCCGGCGAACTCGAAGGTCGTCTCGCCGAATTTGCCGAGGACCTGGAGCTTGCCGATGCCGATCTCGGCCGGGAACAGATAAGCACCGAGCACATAGAAGC